>NZ_JACSKX010000021.1:0-22011 GCF_018617835.1 Exiguobacterium sp. s101
CCAAGTCGCGATGCGGCTCCGGGATTGCCTGCGGAAAGCGTGGGCGCCGGAAAGGCGAGCGATATGATTCATGTTAGTCAACAGCCTGCACCTTCCTTTGAAAAAAGGAAGGTTTTTTTCATGAATATGCGATTTTATGGTGAAAGTTTTAATGGAATCGGGAACAGGAAGAGAGGGAGGGGTATGCACATGGATCGAGATGAAAAAGTTGGAAAAAGTTGGTGGAAGCGGCTGATGCAACAAAAAGAAGTGGAGCCTGATCACGAGATTGATATCACGCTCTCTGAATTACGGCAAGCGATTCACGAATATGAACAAGCGTTGCCAAAAGGGGTAAATCGCACCGTCCTGTTGGATGACACGCAAGAAATCGACACGAAGCGATTGAAACATCATTTATCCGGAACTCCGAAACAACGCTTTTATATGTCAAAAGAAACATTTCATATCGTGCCTGAAGAAGAACGAGACGTCATATACGAGATGGATCAGGTGCAACGTGCCCTCGATCTGTATATGGATCAAGAAAAAAAATTACCGCTACGAAAATTTCAAGATTCATTACAACTAGATTTATCGCGATTAAGAGAAGGTGGTTATTTAAAAACGTTACCAAAACGACCGTACTACGTGGTGGACGAAACATTGATTGTCTCACTAGAACCTAAAGAGTCTACCTCTTGACAAGACACCTATATGTTTTGCGGTAAATGACACATTTAATGACAGATGGGGTTGTTACTTGTTTAAAAAGTATGTTAGGGTGGAAAACGTATATGAAAATAGAAAATTAAATAGGAGTGATTTTTATGGAACGGAAAAGCCGTGTGACGACCGTGTTCGTCGTATCTGCAATCATAACAGGCTTATTCACAATCTGGGGACTCTTCCCCGAGAGTGTCATTGGAAATGCGAGTCTACTCAATATAACGAGCACACTTCAAGGCTGGCTCTCAAACGGGATGGGTTGGTTCTATCTTTTGAGTGCGACAGGATTCCTGCTCGTTGCTATCTTTTTAATCTTTTCACGGTATGGCTCGATTCGTCTTGGGAAAGACTCGGACCGTCCCGAGTTTAGTTATTTGTCGTGGTTCGCGATGCTGTTTAGTGCCGGAATGGGGATTGGCCTCATCTTCTGGGGAGCAGCAGAGCCGTTACTTCATTTCCACTCACCACCATTCTCATCATTGACGCCTGAAGGAGACGCAAGGATAGCAATGCGTTATGCCTTTTTCCACTGGGGATTCCACCCATGGGCGATTTATGCGATGATTGCACTCGCCATCGCCTACTCGACGTTTAGAAAAGGACGTCCGGCGACGATTGGGGAAACGATCGGTTCGCTCGTCCACAATCGTTATGAAAAACCTGTGAAACAGACAGTCGATATCCTTGCAGTCATTGCGACAGCGTTCGGGGTAGCGACATCACTTGGTTTTGGTGCTCAACAGATTGCCGGGGGCCTTCATTACCTCCTCCCTGGGGTACCGAACGCATTCGTGACACAGTTGATCATCATCGCCGTCGTAACGGTTCTTTATATGATCAGCGCCTCAACAGGTCTCGACAAAGGAATTCGGATTTTAAGTAACACAAACATCTTCCTCGCCATCGTCTTACTCGTTGCAACGATGTTTGCCGGACCGACGGCGTTCATTTTCGACTTGTTTACGCAAACTGTCGGCACTTATTTGCAACAACTACCGGGTATGAGTTTCCGTACCGCCGCGTTTGAGCCGATTGAACGAGAATGGATCAACGGTTGGACAATCTTCTATTGGGCATGGTGGATCTCTTGGTCACCATTCGTCGGAACATTCATTGCGCGCGTTTCGAAAGGACGTACGATTCGTGAATTCATCATCGGAATCTTACTTGTCCCGACATCGTTTGGGCTCATCTGGTTCTCTGTCTTTGGTGGTTCAGCGATTTGGGCTGACTTGTTCGGTGGATACAACTTGATTGGTCAAGTAAACGAAATCGGTACAGAAATCGGACTTTTCGCACTGTTTGACACGTTCGGTGGATTTGGAACGGTACTGAGTATTGTCGCCGTCTTCTTGATTTCGACATTCTTTATCACATCTGCGGACTCTGCAACTTATGTATTAGGAATGCTCACATCGAATGGTAAGCTCGTTCCTCCAATGCGTATTAAAATGACGTGGGGTATCATTCAATCTTCAATCGCGGCCGTACTGCTTTATTCAGGAGGCCTTGCCGCCTTACAAGCTGTAGCGATTCTTGCGGCATTCCCATTCGTTTTCGTACTCATCTTTATGATCGTCGCCTTGTTCAAAGATTTGGCCGATGAACCAGATGAGCGAGACAAATGGCTCGAAATGCAAAAGAAAGACGAAGATAAATTAGGTTAAACCAGTTAGGGTCTCTATGGAGGCCCTTTTTTAGTTAAAAATATTTTGCTTGTCTTCTTCGCTAGTGTAGGATAGTAAGTGAAGAAACGAGGAGGATAGGCTATGAAACAACAGATGAAAAAACGGTTGAGCTGGGTGATATTGGCCGGCATCCTCATTGTCGGGGCGTTACTCGCTTATAATTTTTACGTTCTCTTTAATTTAAATGGTGAAGAGAAAGAACAGGTCGAACCTTTTTACTCAAATGTCGTGATCGGATACCAAGAGCGTAAACTTCCGAAAGAAGGAGAAAAACTCGAAGAACGGGAATATCTTGTCACATATGACGATGACGGACATTTTGTCTCTGAAGTCGTTACAGGTCCGAATGTCGGTGCAAAAGCAGAATGGGACGGAGAGACGTACTTGGAGTTTAACCCGGATGGGGAAGAAGTTCTACGCCAAGAAACGAATTCAGGAGCAGTCGCGCCACACCCGTTCTTGTCACGTGCCACGAACGAACAGATTCGTAAATGGCTTGATGATGGTACTCTTGGTTCAAGTGAAGGAGAGACGAATTTTGTTGGACGTACTGCACAAGCTTACGTGAAGTCCGAAACAGCTGAAGCGGTTCCGAAAGAATGGATTGAAAATTATCCATCGATTTTCAGTGAGGAAGAAAATAAAGAAACAGTCACATATTATGTCGATGCGAACGAACGAATTTTGCTCGCGGCAGAATCGCGGAATAACGGGAAGTTATTCCATTCGATTCGGATGACATCTTTTGAATCAAGATAATCCGATGGGGAGCAGACATGATGTCGGCTCCCTTGTCGTCTGAAAGGGAGAACAGGATGAAACAAATTCAAGTAGAACAAGTTCAAACGGATTTGGCGAACTGGGAAGCGGGCGAAAAAATCAATGAAGCAGCATTGTTATCCTATGCACATTGGTCTCGAGCGACTCAGCATCAAGAAGAATTGATTCGTTCGTTGACCTTACTCGCAACGAATCGGCTCGAACAAAGGGAGTCGATGGACCCGTTACTAAACCGTTGGGTAAAAGAGTTGGAGTCGATGAATGCGTTACCCAATGAGTTGCGTCTATTTCAATTGAATGAGCTGTTGCGCCGTTCGAAGCAGGCACTTCAAATCGATTGGCCGACACTACGAGAAGCAGATTATGCATCGATGAAGGTACAAATTTTGACAGAGTACGAGTCTAAAACATCAGCACTACTCGACCAACTCGACCAACTCCATGATGAAGTGGAGACTGCAAAATCAGATTTGCGTGATTCCGAATGGCGAGGTCAGCTCGAGAAATTGTTTGAGGCAATTATCGAGGCAATGCAAGAAGTCGCGTCTCTCGAAGATGATACGGCGTCCTTGCTTGCATCGATGCAAGGGAACTATTTCAGTCGGGAAGCGTTTCGTCGGTTCGGGGAACGTGTGGGATTCGTTAAGGAGCGACTGGACACAATTTGCAATCTGTTACCGGAACGTCAGAGCGAGACTCGGTCGAGTGCAATTGAATCACTCGAGGAGATGATTGGACTCGAGAACATTAAAGAGCGGGTGAAGGCGTGGTATCGCTTCCTTCTCTTCCAAAAAGAACGAGAGAAAGCAGGCTTCTCCTCCAAGCATCAGCCTTCCCTCCACCTCGTTTTCACAGGAAACCCAGGAACCGGCAAGACGACACTTGCAAGGCTTATGGCAGAAATCTATTTCGAGCTCGGTTTGCTCGGTCGTCCAGATCTCGTTGAGGCGGATCGCTCGAGCCTTGTCGGGGCATATGTCGGTCAAACAGAGGAACAAGTGATGAATAAGGTGAAGGAGGCAGAAGGTGGCGTCTTGTTCATTGATGAGGCGTATGCGTTAAAGCGTCAAGATGCGAGTGGAAGCGATTATGGACAAGCAGCCATCGATACACTTGTCGCAGCAATGACGAGTGGTGAATATGCCGGGAAGTTTGTCGTCATCCTTGCCGGTTATCCAGAGGAGATGCGCCATTTCTTACTCGCGAACCCGGGCTTGCGTTCAAGATTCCCTGAATCGAATCATTATGAGTTACCGAACTATCGTGACGAAGAACTGGTCGCCATCGGAGAAAAAGTGGCGCAAGAGAACAATTACGTATTGACCGAAGATGCAAAACGTACGCTACTCTCTCGAATTGACCGGGAACGAGTCGATTTGACATTCGGGAACGCCAGAACCGTCCATAACATTTTACTTGATGCGATGTTTAAAAAAGGCTCACGGTTTGGAGCAGATGCCCCTCTAGACGAAATGGCCCTATTGACGGAAGAAGACTTCGAACAGCCGATGGATGAATCGTCTCCGACTTCTTTAGATGACCTTGTCGGTATGGAGGAAGCGAAAACGCAGTTGGCAGAGATTGAAGCGCTCGTAAAGATTCAGAAGAAGCGAAAGGCGCTCGGTTTGAAGGCTGCACCCGTCCAACTCCATATGACGCTTACAGGAAATAGTGGAACTGGGAAGACGACCTTTGCGTACTTGTATGCACAGATGTTGAAACGCACAGGATACTTGAAGCGGGGACATGTTAATGTCGTCAGTCGAGCCGACTTGGTCAGTGGCTATGTAGGACAGACAGCTCAAAAAACAAAAGAAGCAATCCGTGACGCACTTGGTGGCGTATTACTCATTGACGAAGCGTATAGCTTGAATGGGGGAGTGAACGACTACGGTCGGGAGGCGATTGATACGCTTGTTGATGAGATGCCTAAACATGGTGAGAACCTTGTCGTCGTCCTTGCGGGATATGAGGGGCCGATGCGCAGGTTGATCGAATCGAATCCAGGGCTGAGCAGTCGGATGAAACGCACGATCCATTTCGCTGACTATTCACAAAGTCAATTGGTGAAGATTGCTATAAATTATGCGAATCAGTTCGGATACGTGATAGACGATGAAGCGGTTGAAGCATTGGCGACTCGATTGGGAGAAATTAAGCACGCGAATGCACGAACTGCTCTTTCCGTCATTGATGAGTCGATTGCGCGTCAATCGTATCGTATCGTTTCGAATGGAGAGGAAGAAGCGTCTCTTCAACAGTTATTAGTAGTAGATATTAAGAGTAAGTTATAATATACTGGCGGTAGGAAAGAAGGATGATTCAATGCATACGATTCAAATTCCAGTAAGATATCAAGAAACGGACATGATGGGAATCGTCTATCATGCCAACTATTTGGTTTATTTAGAGATTGCGCGTACTGAATTGTTACGACAACTTGGGGTCGAATACAAAGATATGGAAGAGGCGGGATTTGTTTCACCCGTGACGAACGTTACTGTCGATTATAAACGGAGCGTGACATTCGGTGATACGGTCCATGTCCGCGTATGGGTTGATCAGTATTCGAAAGTCAGAACGATTTATGGGTATGAGTTGACGAACCAACAAGGCGAACTTGTCGGTAAGGCAACGACTACACATGTGGTCGTCAAACGAGGTGATTTTAAACCGATTCGCCTCGATCGTGAATTTCCAAAATGGCATGAGATGTACATGAACGTCATGAATCCTGTCTAAGAATCTTCTGTCTTCGTACCGTCAGTGTGGTATCATATCTTGACGGTACTTTTTGATATTTAGAAAGGGGAAGATCGCATGCGTTATCCATCATTCCTGATGGTTTGCGGCGCCTTGACGTTTACATTGGTCGGTTGTACGACAAACGAGCAAGTTGAACCGAAAGAACCAACGACACAGTCACCAACAATAGATGAATCACAGACAGCACCAAACTCAGATCGTGAAGACGATGTGGATACGGAGTCACCTACTGACGAAGAGTCGACAGATGATAAACCAGAAGTCGACGGACAGCCAACTGAACCGGCTCCATCTACAGAGACGGAACCAACGATACCTGCCCAACCGATTGAGATAGACGGTGTGGCAAACTTGGAATTAGATGAATTAATTCTTGTGAATAAACAGATTGCATTACCGGCAAATTATCAGCCCGCCGATTTAGTTGAAGCGAATATTGATTTTGTTGATTCGACGGTCGGTGAGCGCCGGATGTTGCGTAAAGGGGCAGCAGTGGCGATTGAACGTTTGATGAAAGATGCGAAAACGGAAGGGATTGACTTAAAGGGGACAAGCGCATTTCGTTCTTACGCCTATCAAGTGAATCTATTCAATGCTTACGTCGAACGCGATGGAAAAGAACAAGCCATGAAGTATTCCGCTCCTCCAGGTCATTCTGAGCATCAGACTGGCCTTGCAATCGATGTATCGAGTGCATCTGTGAACTATCAACTCACTCAAAACCTTGGCGAAACGGTTGAAGGGAAATGGTTAGCGGACCACGCCCATGAATATGGCTTTATCATCCGCTATCAACGAGCGTTTGAGGAAGAAACAGGGTATATGTACGAGCCGTGGCACTTACGCTTTATCGGTATGGAACATGCCAAACAAGTGCATACTTTAAATAAACCATACGATCATTATATTCAGGAATTTATGAAGTAAGGGGAATTGCGATGCCATATGTGATAGAAATCATGATTATACTTTTAAGCTATTTACTCGGGGCGATTCCGTTCGCACTCATCATCGGCAAGATTGGCTACCGAGTAGATGTACGTGAACACGGAAGTGGCAACTTAGGGACGACAAATACGTTTCGAGTCCTTGGAAAGAAAGCCGGTATCCTTGTTTTGCTCGGAGACATGGGGAAAGGATTCGTAGCGGCGCTGTTACCACTTTTATTTGGTAGTGAGATGAGTTTGCTCCTAGCTGGGATTCCTGCGGTCATTGGGCACTCTTATCCGATTTTTGCGAAATTCAAAGGTGGTAAATCAGTCGCAACGAGTGGTGGAGTTCTCCTAGCGGCATTCCCGTGGTTCTTCTTTGTCGTTGTCGGTACGTTTATTGTGACACTTCTCATCTCTCGAATGGTGTCCCTCTCTTCCATGGCTGCAGCGGCGGTCGGACTCGTGACGGCAACGACGTATAGCTTATTGACGAAAGATTGGTTACCGTTAATCGTTATCGTGCCACTGGCATTATTTATCATCATCAAACATCGTACCAATTGGCAACGTATACGAGCGGGGAAAGAACCGAAAGTTCCACTCTTTTAAAAAAAGCCTAAGTTTTGATTCATACAGGCGCGTCTATTGAGGACGTGCCTTTTGTTGTGTATTGTTGTTGATTTACATAAAAAAGAAACAAAATCATGTTGGATTTGCTCGTTCTTTACTTTCACTTTACGTTAAATTTACATCCGTTCGTTACAGTAGAAAAGGAATGATTTTAGTGGAGGAGGCAGGGATGTGTCTTTAATCGGTGAAGAGCGTAAACAAAAAATTGTCGAATGGGTTGAACGGGAAGGCAAAGTGAAAACGAGTGAGTTGATTGAACGTTTGAACGTTTCTGGGGAATCGATTCGACGTTATTTAGAAGAGTTAGAGAAAGAGCATCGAATTAAACGCGTATATGGGGGTGCGGTCCTTCATCAAAGTATGTCCTTTCAGCCCATTGTCATTGCAAACATGGATGGAATTCGCCGCATCGCCTATACAGCATTTCAGTTAATTCCAGATGATACATTATTATATATCGGGCACGGAGTCGCGGCCGAACAAGTGGCATCCCGGTTGCGTGGACGCAATGTGACAGTCGTTACCCCATCTTTGACGGTGGCGAAAGCGCTATTTGAACAGCGAGCAAAAGGTGTGCTCGGTGGCGAGATTCAGTTATTAGGTGGTACAATCGACCCGAAACATCTCGTGACGACCGGTGAACAAGTTCTCGCGCAACTCCAAACGTATATGTTTGACCTTGCGGTTATGTCTGTCGAAGGGGTTGATGCATCGCTCGGTTTGACTTGTGATGCCTTCGGACTCACTAGTATCACCCAGGCAGTGATGTCTCAGAGTCGCGAGACGTACTTATTGACAGATCATACTCAATTAAACCAACAAAAACGGTATCGGGTTTGTGATTTTTCAAAGGTGACGGCCATCATCTCTGACTTTCCGGAGCCACAAGAATTTAAAGGCGTCTTAGCTGAACATGGTGTGGACTGGAAGTTCGCGCCTTAAAAGGAGAGATTACATGAAAATAGAAGTGATTGTCACGACACTATCAGAAGCCATTCAGGCAGAGCACCTTGGGGCAGACCGACTCGAACTCATTGCTGATATGGGAAATGGGGGGATCACCCCTAGCTTTGGAACGATTCGAAATGTTGTCGAACACGTATCGATTCCCGTACATGTCATGATTCGACCTCATACACGTTCGTTTCATTATAACGAAGACGATGTTGAAACGATGCTTGCAGATATCGGTCTATGCCGCGAACTCGGAGTGGATGGGATTGTGTTCGGTGCATTGACAAAGGACGGAGCGATTGATGAGCGAATCTTAGGTGAGGTTATCAAACATAAAGGGGAGATGACGCTCACCTTCCATCGTGCTTTCGATGCATCTCGTGATGTGTTTGAATCAATCGAGGTACTGAATGAATATCCCGAAGTGGACATTTTGTTAACATCCGGTGGTGCAAATACTGCAATCGAAGGAATTGAAGTGTTGAATCGGCTTAAAGAACAGGCGGGAATGACGATATTGCCAGGTTCCGGCATTACGTTTAAGACAATGCCTTCTCTACAAGAGCGACTCGTTGTAGATATGGTACATATCGGGAACGGCGTGCGAACAGATGGACAGTTCGATGAATCGAAATTCAAACAACTACGAGGATAACACGATGGCAGAAAACAGTCGAAAGACTGTTTTTTTGCTATAATGAAAGAAAATAATAAGTGTAGGTGAAGTCATGCAATCTTCTGTTTACAAACAATACGCTCTTCGAATGCTCTCTGGGAAATGGGGTGTGTCTTTACTCGTTGTGTTGACCGTCATGGTCATTCAGGCGATGATTACGACACGTCTCGACCTCTCGACGAACAATCCCGAAGTCCTCATGAGCTCGGTTGCACTCCTGTACGGGGCGACGGTCTTGCTTGCGCCGATAGAGCTCGGAAAGAACTGGGTTTTTCTTCAGGTAGCCAAAGATGAAAAGCCAAGTTTTGGTCTATTGATTGAATCGTTCGGTTCGGTCAAAGAGTACGGGCGAGCCGTGTCGTACTATGCCGTATTCTATCTGGGACTCAATGTGCTGATGTTGTTCCTCATCGTGCCGGGAGTCTGGTTTTATTTGACGTATCGTATCGTCCCATTCATCCTACGGGACGAACCGAATCTATCTGCATTTCAGGCGATGCGAAAGAGTCGCCAGATCATGAATGGAAATAAACGGACGATGCTGAAGTTGTTCGCAAGCTTCATCGGGTGGTATGCGCTCGTTCTTCTCACAGGAGGACTAGCATATATCTTCGTCACTCCGTATCTACAGACGACTATTTCTGGCCTCTATTTAGAGATGAAAGCATCCTATCAAGCAAAACAACCGGTCGGGTAATCCGACCGGTTGTTTACGTTCAATGCTGATCTGTCTTTTTAGGATTGGGGGCATCTTCAAAATCATGTTTTTCCTCTTCCGAAGCATCCGCATGCCACTTCTTCGCTTGTTCAGTGGCAATTGGTATTGCTTTAGTTTCGGAATAGCCTTGCGCGAGCAATGCATTCGCGATATCAATGGCTTTCTTTTTTACGAGTGGGTCGAAGTTTTTCAGTGATTCTGGATAATCTTTCATGTTCCATGGCACGAAAATCGCCTCCTTCATTCCTACTAATTCCACAAATGCTTGGTTTCAAACTTCTTGATGGATGTAGTAATCGATGAGTGCTTGGGTACCGTTCTCTCCGTAACCATTCTCCTCGAGGATATTATAGAGTCGGTGGGCAAGCTCGAGTCCCGGCAATTTCAAGTGAAGATCATTTGCACTCTCGATGGCGAGGGTCATATCTTTGATAAAGTGTTTAATAAAGAAACCAGGAGCGTAATCTTCAACAATCATGCGGGGAACAAGATTCTCGAGCGTCCAGCTTCCGGCTGCTCCTCCACGGATCGTACGGATGAGTGCTTCTGGGTCAAGACCTGCCTGCTTACTGAACGCCAGCATTTCTGCGTTCCCCATCATGATTCCAGCGATGGCAATTTGGTTGGCGAGTTTAGCGTATTGACCGCTTCCGGCATATCCCATCCGTTCGATTGCTTGCCCCATCGCTTCAAATAATGGCTTTGCTTTGTTGAAGGCAAACTCACCACCGCCGACTAGAATGGAAAGTGTTCCATTTTTGGCCCCGACGTCCCCGCCTGTGACCGGCGCATCGAGAGGGAGAAGACCCCGGTCGATGGCAGTTTCTGCGATTCGTTCAGCGAGCTTTGGCGACGAAGTTGTCATGTCAATCAATATTGTACCCGGTTCGGCTGAGTCGAGAATATTCCCATCTCCAAAATAGATGGACTCGACATCTGACGGATAACCGACGATTGTGATGACGGCATCGGCGCCTTCGCAGACGTCTTGTATCGATTCGCACCATGTCACACCCTCGTCGAGGAGATCTACCGCTCTTTCTTTCGTACGTGTATAGGCCTGCACGTCAAATCCATGTTTCATCAAATTTCGTACCATCGATTGTCCCATGACCCCTAATCCGATAAAACCAATTGTCTTCACGTTGATTGTCCCCCTAGTAATTGTTGTGAAACGAGTCGCTTATAAAGTTCGTTCTCATTTAAGAGTTGTTCATGTTGCCCGATTCCGCTAATACGACCGTCTTCTAAGACGACGATTTGGTCAGCGTGTCTGACTGTTGATAGACGATGGGCAATTACAAGTGTAGTTCGTCCGACCATGAGACGGTCGAGGGCTTCTTGAACGACACGCTCAGATTCTGAATCAAGACTTGATGTTGCTTCATCGAGCAATAGAATTTGCGGATTACGTAACAACGCCCGCGCAATCGCGAGACGTTGTCGTTGCCCACCAGACAATCGAATACCTCGCTCTCCAATTTCTGTATCGAGCTGTTTAGGCATCGCCTCAATAAATGACCACGCATTCGCCATCTCGCACGCCTTTCTGATTTCTTCATCGCTTACATCCTGTTTAAGTCCATAAATAATGTTTGTTCTTACGGAACCGGAAAGGACTGGAGAGTCTTGTGCGACATAACCAATGATTTGACGCCACATATCACGTCCGTATGACTGAATCTCACGTTTTCCATATCGTATCGTACCTCCTGTAGGTAAATAGAATTGTTCAACGAGGGAAAAGAGAGTCGTTTTTCCGGCACCGCTGCGTCCCACGATGGCGGTCGTCGCTCCAGGCGAAACGTGAAGGGTCAATCCTTGAATCACCGGTTCCGTACCATAGTGGAATGCTACATTTTCAAATGAAAGTTCGGCTTGCTCGATCAGTTCTTCACGCGCGCTATACGGTTCAGGACTGACATCAAGCAATTCAGCGATTCGTTCAGTAGCACCACGCGCCTTTTGGAGTCTCGTCAGAAATTCACTCATTGTGATAAGTGGCGTGATGATTTGGAACAAATACAACATAAACGCGAGCAGTTCGCCTGTCGATAATGCTCCGGTCGATACACGATAAGCGCCGAAACCAAGAATGGTAATCAACATCCCGGTCAATGTGACATTAAGGAGCGGGATAAGAATTGCTTGAATGCGCCCTTCCTTTACTCCATAGTCGAACAGTGTTTCGATTTTGGCTCTACCAGTTTGCACTTCAGTCTGTTCCGTTGCCTGTGATTTCACGAGTCGGATTTCACCGAGCAATTCGGCAAAGAATCCGGAAAGATTTCCAAGTTCTTGTTGTGTCTCTTTCGCAATGATTCGAAGTTTACGACCGAGCGGAATGACGATGATTAGTGTAGTTGGCACTGAGAACAGGATGACGAGTGTCATTTGCCAATCAAGTGTGAACAGTATGGCGACAGCACCGACGACCGAGACGAGAGAGGTCAATAGGCGTACGCTTTGCTCGGATAATAGCTGCTGAAGCGTTGTCGTATCATTGTTTAATCGGGAAACGAGTTCACCCGACTTGATTCCATCGTAGAAAGGAACGGGCAATTTAACAAGATGGGTCCACAATGTCGTCCGCAAATTGGCGACAACACGTTGACCGACAATATGTAGCCAGTAAATCGAAACAGCGCTCGTGATGACTTGAATGAAAAAAACGATGATGAAGTACGCAATCCACTCGGGCGTCAACAGGTCGCTACTCCAACGGTCGACCACGCGTTGCAGAATAAGTGGAATGACCAGTGATGCAGCTGCTTGTAGGAGCGAAATAAGAATGGCACCGACAAACAATCCTTTCGGAGGATTCGCAATTTTAAAGAGTTGAAAAAAAGTTTGCCATGTAGATGATTTCATTTTTGGAACATCCTCCTCTCCTCTTACTTTCGCTGTTTCAAAAACGGGTGTCAAGACGTCGAATCGAACGATTGAGTCATGCTAGAATAAGAAGGAGAGGTGATAGGTGATGAAATGGATTCATACGGCCGATTGGCATCTAGGAAAGATTGTCCACGGCCGTCATATGACACAAGATCAACGGAATATTTTATTCCATTCGTTTTTGAACATCGTTGACGAGGAACAACCGAATGCAATCATCATCGCAGGTGATTTATATGACCGTGCCGTCCCACCGGTCGAAGCTGTCGATCTACTTGATGAAATGTGGCGGGAGCTCGTATTGAAGCGGGAAATTCCGGTTGTCGCTATCGCGGGAAACCACGATTCGGCAGAACGTCTTGAGTATAGTTCTAAGCTGTTAAGACAGGTGGGACTTCATATCGTCGGTAAACTAAAACCAGATGAAGGTCCTCTTGAAGTCGCCGGGGTTCCGTTTTATCCAATCCCGTTCCTCGAACCAGCTCGAGTGCGTCACGTTCTTGGCATCGATACGATTCGTACGCATCATGACGCATTACAGGCAGTCATTGAAGCGTACGGAGTAATCGACAAAAGGGCGGTGTCGGTCGGGCACAGCTTTGTGGCAGGTGGACTTGAGACGGATTCGGAACGACAATTATCGGTCGGTACCGCCGGGCAAGTCGCGAAAAGCTTGTATGATCCTTTTTCATATACAGCTCTAGGTCATCTACATAATCGTGAGGCGATTCAGGCGGAAGGAATCGCCTACAGTGGTTCCTTAATGAAATATTCATTCTCTGAGGTCAACCATGAAAAATCAGTCGATGTCTTGGAATGGGACGGGCAATGGAAGCGGCGACGCCGGACGTTGACACCAGAGCGAGATATGCGACAACTCACTGGAACACTGAATAAACTCCTTTCGCCATCTTTTTATCAAAAGCAACAAACGGATGACTACCTTAAAATTGTTTTAACTGATGATAAAGCGCTATTTGACCCAATGGCAAAACTGCGCACTGTATATCCAAATATTTTACATCTCGAATTGGAGCTGTTACGACGTCAGGAACAGACGTCCACGTTTGAACGAGAAGCTCTTGAACGGCAATCGGTTGAAGAAGTCTATTTGCAGTTCTTTGAAGCTGTACATGACCAGGGTGCTTCCGATGCCGTGAAACAAATGATTGAAGAAGGTGATGTCACATGAGACCGGTTGAGTTGAAGATTCAAGCATTCGGTCCGTATGCGGAACGCGAAGAAATTGACTTTACACAGTTGGTTGGTCGCTCGATGTTTGTAGTGAGCGGTCGGACGGGTGCTGGGAAGACAACAATTTTTGATGCGATGACATTCGCGCTCTATGGTCGGGCGAGCGGAGCACTTCGAAACGCGAGTGACTTTAGAAGCCAATATGCACAACCTGAAATGAGGACAGAGGTGGACTTTTCATTCACGATTCGTGGTGACCGCTATCGAATCGTACGACAACCTCAGCAACCCCATTCGAAAAACAAGACACCAATCCCACATGAAGCGGTGCTGTACGAGTGGGAAAATGGATGGAAACCGTTGGCGACAAAAGTAAATGAAGTTCAAGAACAAATCGAATCGATTTTACAACTATCGTATGAACAATTCAGTCAAATCTTATTGCTTCCTCAAAATCAATTTAGACAATTACTTGATTCGAACTCAAACGAGAAGCAACAAATTTTACAATCGATCTTCAAAACAGAGGCGTTTCGTGCCTTTCAAGAGAAATGGGCAGAGCGATATAGCGTTTACCGAAAACAAGTCGAATGGTCGGTCGAACGGACACGACTGAAGTTATTGGAACTCGAAGACGATTCGATTGAAGAAGTTTCGACGAAATCGATTGATGAGATTGAGCGATGGCAAAACGAACGGGAAGAAAGATTGATTGAAACATGTGATGCTGCTAGTAGCACAAAACAGATTCATGCAAAAACGCTCAATCAAGTTCGGAACGAGTTCGAAGAGGCAAAAACACTCATCAATCTGTTCGTGGAGCAAGAACAGACAAAGCAGGCACTTGAAGCTTTTTTAAGTGGAGAATCGCTTCGAAACGAGCGACGGGAACTGCTACAGAACTTAGAAGCCGCAGCGAGCATTCGGCCAGTCTTTGAACGTTTATTGGAAATGGAGCAGCAAGTTCACCGGCTGACCATGGAAGAGCAAAATTCCTCGACAAAACTTGAAAAGTTGAAAGCCACTCAATCGACTTTAATCGAACAGCAATCAGCTATTGAAGCGGACAAACAAGAAGTCATCACCCATCAAGAGCGAATTCGGTTAATTGATGAGATGATGCCCCGAATCAAAGAACGTACGTCTTATATGACGCTTCGAGATCGATTGGCGCAACGGGCGCATGGTTTGGCTGACTTTTCAAAAGAAGCTCGACTGCAAGAGCTTCAAGAGCAAGAACAACAATTAGTTGAGGGACTGAAGACCGAGCCTACCGAACGCGCGGTTGATGTTGAACGGCATGTGGACCGATTGATGCAATTGGTATCACTTGAAACAAAGGTGGAAGGGTTATCGAAGCAACTCGCCGAGTGTGAACGAACGGGTAAAGACATTCAGCGACAGTATGCGACCCAGCAGGACGTGGTGTCCACTTATAAACATCAGGAACGACTGATGTTAGCAAGACAACTTAGCGAATCGCTCGCAGATGGAGAACCGTGCCCGGTATGTGGTTCCCGTCATCATGAAACCCCACAGCACGAGGAGACATCTGTAAACGTTGCTGAGCAGAATGAAGCTTTAACGCGTCTCGAAGAACTGTCTACACTTTTGATTGAGGCGAGAGCGGACTATCGTTCGCTCCATCAACAACTCGAAATAATTCAAAGAGAATTTGACGAAGTGTCCAAAGGCGTAAGATTGGATAAATCGTTAACGGAAGAAGTCAAGAAATGGAGTGTTCATGCTGAGACGTTGCAACGTGATGAACGAATGCGTCAAGAGCATGAACGGACGTTACGTCAATTAACAGTCGAAATCAGACAGCTTGAGCAAGAGCGGCGTAATCAATTTGAGGAGCGTCAACGTGTCCTCTCCGAACTTGAAATGACCCAACAAAAGCTTCACGCTTTAGGTCAAGCAGAAGAAACAACGCTTGAAGCGTTACAATCAGAACGCATTGATCGACAAAATCGTTTAACGGGACTCATGAAAAAAGTAGAAAAGTATGAGCATGAGTTCGAAACTGGGAAAAAAGCAATGTGGAAAGAGGAAGAACGACTTTCTGTGACGCGTGAACAACTGAACGAGGCGAATAAACAGTATGGTGTGCAACAAGTGCTTTGGTTCAAACAATTAGATGCGACACATCTGACTCGTGAACGCTACGAAGAGCTCGCCAATCAAATCGATCAACGTACGATAATTCGTGAAGAACTGCAACGTGAAGAGGAAGAAGGGGTTCGACTTCGACACTATAAACAAATGATTGAAGAGAAACTCGGAAGTGTGGAGCGGCCAGACTTACAGTGGATCGAAACAAAAGTGAAGGAAGCCGCTGAATTGTATGAGCAAGCATCGGAACATTTGATCACCGCTCAGGACACCTTGTCTCGACATCGTCAAATCGTTTCAGAATGGAATGCCCTTCTTGAGGATACGGCGCTTGAAGAGAAGAAGTTAGAAACAATCAAGTTAATTGCGGATACCGGAAAAGGAATTAATCCGCAGAAAATGACGTTTGAGACATATGTACAAACAGCTTTCTTTGATCAGATTCTATATGCTGCAAACATTCACTTGGATCAAATGACAAGCGGGCAGTTCCGACTTGAACGTAAGGCAGAGACTGCGAAAGGAAATGCCAAATCCGGACTCGAGTTACTCGTTTTTGATGCGTACACCGGTCAATCAAGACGCGTCCAAAACCTTTCGGGAGGGGAAGGGTTCAAGGCGTCGCTCTCTCTCGCCCTCGGACTTGCGGAAGTAGTGCAACATTTGAGTGGGGGTGTCAGTCTCGAAACGATGCTCATCGATGAGGGATTTGGAACACTTGATGCCGAATCCCTTGACCAGGCGATTGAATTATTAATGTCTCTGCAGGCGACGGGTCGCCTCGTCGGGGTCATCAGTCACGTGCAAGAATTGAAAGATCGCGTCGATGCCCGTATCGAAGTGAAAAAATCTAGAAGCGGGTCATCGATCCAGCTGATTGTGGAGTGAAAGTTGTGAAACAGATGGTCACGAAATCAAGTATCATAGATAGTCTAAAAATAGCCGGTATTAAGCCGGGAGAGGCTTTGTTTGTCCACACGTCGCTTTCTAAACTCGGGTGGGTGTGTGGTGGTGCCCAGACTGTGATTGAGGCGTTGCAAGAAGTGGTAGGGCCAGCTGGACTGATTATGATGGCGACCCAAACCGGAGACAATTCAGATCCGGCTGAATGGGAAGCTCCCCCCGTCCCGGTTGAATGGTGGCAGACGATTCGTGCCGAAATGCCACCATATGAAAAGGGGAAGACAGCGACTCGTGGAATGGGACGTGTTCCGGAGCTCTTCCGAACACACCCGGACGTTTATCGCAGCTCCCACCCGATGTGGTCAGTCGCCGCATGGGGAAAAGATGCAGAAGAAATCGTTTCTGGTCACACGGTCGATGTCGGATTTGGTCCCGGCTCTCCAATCGAACGAATGATTGAGCGAGATGCACGTGTCCTTCATCTCGGCTCACCGCTCGATGCGACGACACTTTGGCACTATGCCGAGTACGGAATCGATGGACCGACAAAATCGTTTGGTTGTGCCGTCCTTGATCGCGATGAACGTGAATGGATTACGTTTGACCACATCGATGTAAACAGTGATCCATTTGGTGCGATAGGCGAAAATATTGTCAAACAAAAAGGTGTTCGAACGTTTACGATCAACGAAGCGACATGCTATCTGATTCCATCTAACACATGGGAACCGGTGCAACATGCTCTCGTCGCGCTTCGAAGTTGGTTGAGATAAATGAACGCAGAATCGAGGGGAAGAAACAGATGAGTCGTTGGATGAAAATATTGAGTATTTCTGTACTTGTCATCTTACTCGTTACCGGACTAGTGATTGGCGGGATTTCAGCACACATCGGCGATCAATTGACTTCGCCTGAGCGTGAAACTTTGACATACACGCCAAAGTCATTAGGGTTAAAGTACGAGAATGTTACGATTCAATCGGAAGAAGAGTATGATTTATATGGATGGTGGATTCCACATCCTACGCCGCGTGCGACAATTGTTTTCGCGCATGGGTATGGTAAGAATCGAGAACAGGAAGATCTGCCGCTTAAAGAATTGATTCCTGAATTTCATGAACAAGGATATCAATTCTTAACATTCGATTTTCGTGCATCGGGCATATCTGAAGGGGACCGTGTGACGGTTGGTGCCAAAGAACAATCGGATTTACAGGCAGCTATTAAGTATGTACAGGGCCGCTCAGAGGGACCCATTGTCCTGTATGGAATCTCAATGGGAGCGGCGACAGCACTTTCTACAGCTGATGATGTCGAAGTTGCGGCGGTTATCGCAGATAGTCCATTTAGTGATTTAAGGAACTATCTCGAGACGAATCTACCCGTGTGGAGCGATTTACCAAATGTTCCGTTCACGCCCGTCATCATGACTGTGACACCTTGGTTTACCGGTCTCGATGCCGATATTGTCTCTCCCATCCATGACATCAAATCAATTGATGCGCCGATCCTTTTAATTCATAGCGCGGGTGACGATGCAATCCCTGTCTCAGAAAGTGAAGAACTGGCTGCAGCTCAAGAGCAAGTCGAGCTCTGGGTGACCGATAACGACGGACACGTTGGATCTTATCGGTCATTCCAAACAGAATATCGTCAACAGATTTTCGATTTTTTAGAACGTTCATTATGAGCAAAGGGGCGCATTTGATGCCCCTTTTTGATATGATTGCAGACGAGACCAATGAAAGAAGGGTATAACATGGACTTTTTGCAGTTAATACAGTTTCTTTTGCTCGGGACGTTGATTGGAATCTTGAGCGGCTTCTTCGGAATCGGAGGCGGAATTTTACTGACACCACTACTCCTCGTTTTCGGGTATGAGGCGAGTGCGGCAATCGCCCTCAGTCTCATGTTGACACTCGGATCAACGACGGCAGGAACAATCTCGCACATTCGTTTGCGTAACGTGAACGTGCCGCATGCTTTATGGATTGGTGTATTTGGGATACTCGGTACATGGGTTGCGACGCCGTTCGTCTTTTATTTAGAAGGGGTAGACGGAGCGACGCTGATCATTTCTCTCGTTTACATTGCGTTACTTACGTACTTCGCGATTTCTTTCTTCCGCTCGAAACAGCACGTGGAAGGAAGTGTTGGTACGGGTTCCGTGCCACGCCTAGGAATCATCGGTGTCTTTGCCGGTTTTATTTCCTCATTGATGGGAGTGAGCGGGGGGTTCGTATTGACTCCGCTACAAGTCAAGTTACTCAATACTGAAATGAAACGTGCGGTAGGAACGAGTATTTCAGCGGCACTTCTTATCGTCATTTCCGGCGTGATTAGTTACGCCGTAGCTGGCGCAGAAACGAACTATTGGCATGGAATCGCCCTGATTGCTGGTGCCATGATTGGGTCACCGTTCGGAGCAAAACAGTTACAGCGGTTCAGTTCACAACATGTCAAAAAAGCACTCGGTGGATTTTATGTTACGGTCGCATTCAGCGTGGCGCTCAACCTGATAGGATGGAATACCGCATCACTCTCACTTCTTGTGTCATTGGCGCTCCTCTTCATCATTACGCTCATCATTCGACCACGAAAAAAATAAACCCCGTCTACGGACGGGGTTTTAACTGAATTTAGCGAGAGTTCTCCCACCTCTAAGCGTCTCGGGGCACAGCCGAGCGTAGGTGGGAGATGAATCGTCCGGTCCAAACATCTTTTCCCCTTGTGACAGATATGACGAACAAAAGTTCGTGATTCCGTCAGATTTTCCATCCCCCTTCGGCGGGTATCGGATGAGGAAGACACATCACGATCTTCTGGAGGGAGGAGGGACAGACATGCTGAAAGGCTACACATACCGGCTCCACCCGACGGCGACACAGGCCGAGTTCCTCACCAAGACGATTGGCTGCGCCCGGTTCATCTACAACAAGTTGCTCGAGGACCGCATCGCCATCCGCGAGGAGGCGAAGACGGGCAGCGGAACGAGACGGAAACCGGCGACACCCGCCTCCTACAAGCCCCTGTTCCCGTTCCTCGCCGAGGCGGACAGCCTCGCGCTCGCGAAGCTGAACCTCAACACCGCGTTCGCGAAGTTCTTCGCCGGGACGGGCGGCTTCCCGGCCTTCAAATCGAGACGACGGTCGCGCGCCTCCTACACGACGAACAACCAGCACGGTACGATCCGCATCGAGACGGGCAAGGTCCGTCTGCCGAAGGTCGGGTTCGTGCGGTTCACACAACATCGTCCGTTCGAGGGCGTCATCCGGTCGGCGACGGTCTCGATGACGAGGACGGGTAAGTTCTTCATCTCCATCCTCGTCAAACAGGACGATGAACCATGGATTCCAGCCAAGAATAAGGTCGGAATCGATCTCGGTCTGGGACATTTCGCCGTCATGACGAACGACTCGATGGTCTCGGAGAAAATCGAAAACCCACGTTTCCTTCGTAAATCCGAAGCGAAGGTCAAGAAGGCGCAACGGGCGCTGTCGCGAAAGAAGATCGGAAGCAAGAATCGTGAAAAAGCCAAATTACTTTTGGCTTAGAAACACGAAAAGATTGCCAATCAACGCAAGGACTTCCTTCACAAGCTGTCGAGACGGATCGTTGACGAGAACCAAGTCATCGTCGTGGAGACATTGAAGTCGAAGGACATGATGCAAAAGCATAAGCTCGCCAAGTCCATCGGGGATGTAAGTTGGTATGAGTTTGTCCGACAGTTGGAATACAAATGTACCTTCTACGGACGGAAGCTCATCAAGGCAGACCCATGGTACGCATCGACGCAGATCTGTTCTTCTTGTGGCGAGAAAGGTCAGAAGAAGACAATGGATGTCCGTGAATGGACGTGTGCCTGTGGCGCGCATCATGACCGTGACATCAACGCCAGCCTCAACCTATTGAGGCTTGCAAACTGAAACCCCTTCAGGGCAGGGACTGCCCGGCGAGCTTGGTCAACAACCGTGGCTGGTAAGAGCACGGTCTTCCCAAGAAGCTCCCCCTTCAATGTACGAAGCACATAAGTGGTGAGTAGTTCACCGTCTAGAAATATGATCAATGTTTTCTTGGATTTCACCGACTTTGCCTTTTGCCTCGCGGAGTCTGCGCTCAAAAGCTTCTGTGTCACGTTTCTCATGAGACGATTTGTCGACTCCTCGATGTTGTCCTTTATCAGAGCGTTTATAAAAGTGGGTCGCTTTCTGTAATCGTTTTTTAAACGTCGAATCGCTCATAAGGACACCCCCTTCCATATAAACAATATTCCACATAAGGAAACCAGCGAAACGTTCAAACCTTTAAGAAACGAGCGAACGTCGCACTTGGACATTTTCAGAAATCTTAATTGCCATAATTCCTGCGAGCACAGCCTTGATTGAATCTCCGAAAACAAATGGGATATTCACTTTGAGCGCATCAATGAATGACATGCCAAGCATGAATTCAAGACCGATGCTGCCGAGTAAATAGACGAGTCCTAGACCGAATAAGAAGTTGTAACCAATTAATCCAGGAATCGAGCGATGGCGTTCGCTGAACCAGCCAATCAGAAAAGCCGCAATAGGGAAGGCGATCAAATAACCGACTGTTGGACCGACGAATGGTGCGAGACCACCTTGACCGCTCAGTACCGGAAGTCCGATTAATCCTAGTAATAGATAAACTATCACTGCTAGTGAGCCTTTACGTGCCCCGAACACACCGGCGATTGTCATGATGGCAAGTGTTTGAAGCGTTATCGGAACCGGTCCGATCGGTATTTCAATAAATCCGACACTCGCGATGAGTGCAGCTCCAAAAGCGATTTGTGTCATGTCTTGAATCTTCATATGTAAACCTCCTTCAAGTTAACGTTAACATAATAAAAGTTAACATCTTAGGAAGAGGATAGCAAGAATTTTTTTGACAAGAATAAATTAGTAAAAATACACCAGAGATATTTGTCTCTGGTGTATTTTTTCAGCTTGTTGACGAACCAGGTCGCATCTTGCGACCTGGTTCGTCCTTTTTTGTGGTTCCCGGTTTCTTGAGGCGTTCTGCCCCCAT
>NZ_JACSKX010000022.1:0-12409 GCF_018617835.1 Exiguobacterium sp. s101
AAGCGTCTCAGCGCCGAAAGTAGTTGGGGGATCTCCCCCTGTGAGGATAGGACGTTGCCAGGCAACAACGCAGAGGACGACCGAGCATAACGCTCGGTCGTCTTTTTTATGCTTATTTTGAAATCGAACTCCATCAAATAGAGCCTTTTCTCATGAAATTCCGAACAATTTTTACGATTCATATCGTAATGAACACAATTCTGAACTTTCTGAACATCGGGAATTGAATTGCACTTTCGCATTATACCTGTTACCATTACAGAAATATTTCGAAATGAAGATTTGGATAGGACGAGAAAGGGGCCATCAATTTTTATGTGGGAAAACAAGTTTGCAAAAGAAGGTTTAACGTTTGATGATGTATTACTCGTACCGAGGTTTTCAAGTGTTTTACCGCGTGACGTAGATTTAAGCACGAAGCTCTGTGAAGGACTGGAATTGAATATTCCGCTCATCAGTGCCGGCATGGATACAGTCACCGAAGCTCCGATGGCAATCGCTATGGCCCGTCAAGGCGGTTTAGGTGTCATTCACAAGAACATGTCGATGGAAATGCAAGCTGAGCACGTCGATCGTGTCAAGCGCTCAGAAAATGGTGTCATCACGAACCCGTTCTATTTAACTCCAGACCATCAAGTATACGATGCGGAATACTTGATGAGTAAGTATCGTATCTCTGGTGTACCGATTGTGAACTCAGAAGAGGAGCGTAAACTGATTGGTATCTTGACGAATCGTGATCTTCGCTTTATTAAAGATTATTCGACAGTCATCAAAGATGTCATGACGACGGAAAATCTCATCACAGCAAAAGTTGGTACGTCACTTGAAGAGGCAGAACGCATTCTTCATCAACATCGCATCGAGAAGCTTCCACTCGTCGATGAGAACGGTGTATTGAAAGGTCTCATTACGACAAAAGACATCGAGAAAGTCGAACAGTTCCCGAACGCAGCAAAAGATAAGCAAGGTCGTCTTCTCGTCGCAGCAGCAATCGGTGTCACAAAAGATGCAGTGTCACGCGCTCAAGTATTAGTTGAAGCGGGTGTGGATGCATTGGTCATCGATACAGCACACGGACATTCCGCTGGTGTTCTTGAAAAAGTTCGAGAGATCCGCGACATGTTCCCATCACTTCCGATCATCGCAGGAAACGTGGCTACTGCTGAAGCAACGCGTGCATTGATTGAAGCAGGGGCATCCGTCATTAAAGTTGGGATTGGACCAGGTTCAATCTGTACGACACGTGTCGTCGCAGGTGTCGGCGTTCCACAAATCACAGCTGTATACGATTGTGTTATGGAAGCGAAAGAGCACGGTGTCTCAGTCATCGCTGATGGTGGAATCAAGTACTCAGGTGATATCGTCAAAGCGATCGCCGCAGGAGCGAACGCAGTCATGCTCGGAAGCTTGCTTGCGGGTGTGAAAGAGAGCCCAGGGGAGATGGAAATCTACCAAGGTCGTCAGTTCAAGACTTACCGTGGTATGGGATCGGAAGCATCGATGAAACGTGGAAG
This sequence comes from Exiguobacterium sp. s101, assembly GCF_018617835.1. Lineage (NCBI taxonomy): Bacteria > Bacillati > Bacillota > Bacilli > Caryophanales > Exiguobacterium > Exiguobacterium sp. s101. The sequence continues at coordinate 1,518 of NZ_JACSKX010000022.1, forward strand.
CCAAGATCGTTATTTCCAAGAAGCCGATAAAAAGTTCGTGCCAGAAGGAATCGAAGGTCGCGTGGCGTATCGCGGTGAACTTGCCGACACGGTCTATCAATTGATTGGTGGTCTCCGTTCAGGTATGGGTTATTGCGGCGCTGCCGACATTCGTGCCCTTCGTGAAGACACACAATTCATTCGTATGACAGGTGCTGGACTCCAGGAGAGCCATCCGCATGATGTCAACATCACAAAAGAAGCACCAAACTACTCACGCTAATATAAATACCGCCATCCTGTTCACTCAGGATGGCGGTATTTTATTTATGTTTCGCTACTAAAATTACGGTACCTCCCTGATCTTGAGCAGGAAGAGAGATGGTCACCTTCCCATCCTTTTGAACGGTATATGATTTGCCGCTATAACGGTCAATTAATACAGTCTTCGCCTTATACGACGTCTTAAATGAAACGGTTTGCGCTTTCTCTTTCGTGTTCAATCCGACAAGAACAGATTGTTTACCATAGCTCCGTTCAAACACTGAATAACCAGAGGCAGCACTCACAGCGACAGATGAACGTGTTCCTTTACTGAATACGTGTGAATAGTCTGCACGGATATTCAATAGTTTTTGGTAATGCGTATGCATCTTTTTACCTTCACCTTTGACACGGGACCAATCGAAATCATAACGATTCTCGTTAAATTCATCTTTGTCCATATCGCCCGCATGTGTCCCGGATTGGCCAACCTCTTCTCCGTAATAGATGACGGGCTGACCTTTGGCCGTGATTTGAAGCGCTGCAGCGACCATTTGTTTTCCTGTATCCCCACCTGCGCGTGAGACGAGGAATCCATCTTCATCATGGCTGCTTAAGAATTGTCCAAGAGTCGCTTCATTCGATAGTTGTTTATTTCGGTATTGAAGTGCACTTTCTACATCCTCAATGTTACCGTTCACGAATTGCTCGGCCTGATATTTAAAGTCAAAATCGAGCAAGGAGTCCATTTGACCACTTCTCAAATAACCACCCGTATTGTTGATACTTGCTCCATAATGCTCTCCGATGAGTTTGAAATCCGGTTTGATTGTCGTTAGTTCATTTTTGAATGACTTCCACGTCGTTGAATCCACATGTTTGACTGTATCGACACGGAAGTAATCGATCGTGTTTCCTCTTTTCGTTTTCGAACGTTTAATCCAATCGGTCTGCCATTTAACCAACTGCTCTCGGACGGCGGCTTCTTCTGTCTTGAAATCAGGAAGGCCGGACAAGGACATCTTGAGGTCATCCCCGTCGACGGGATTCTCACGGATCATGCCATCGAACACTTGACGTTCCGTATCCGTCGGGAAATTCGTGACGGATGAACTCGCACCGGGTTCCATACCGTAACCCGGATGGTTCAAGACGACATCAACCATGATTTTAATGCCGCGTTTATGTGCTTCGTCAATCAATTTGTGGAATGCGGCCATATCTCCGAGATGTTCATCGAGTTTTTCAAAGTTTTTTGCCCAGTACCCGTGATAGCCATATTGAGACCCGTCTTTTCCATAGCGTAAATCCCAATCGATGTTATCCACAATCGGTGTAATCCAGATTGTATTGATACCTAGGTCATCCAAATAATCGAGTTTTTTCGTGACACCTGCGAAATCACCTCCGTGATAAGACTCGAGGTGGTCCTGATCGTAGAATTCACGGTTCGGGTTGTCATTGGACAAATCGCCGTTGTGGAAACGGTCGGTCAGCATGAAGTAGATACGGGCCTCATCCCAATCAAATGCTTGCTTCTCTTTCATCGATTTCGGAACGACACGGATGGTGGTCTTCGAGCGATGGACGTTTCCGTATTGATCGATCGCTGTGACAGAAAGTGTTTTGTTGCCTGGTTTGACGGTATCCTTTACCGCAATTGTTTGGGCATTGAGCGCACGGTCAATGTGTAACTTTTCAGGACCTCCGAGTGGGCGTGCATCGATGTATAGCTCTCGAAGTGCTACACCTTTCGGCAAGGTTGGTTTTACCTGTAAGACGGCATTTTCACGGGAACTGATTGCTTTCGGGCTAACCGAAGAAGTGAGCTTAACGGTCGGTTGACGATATTCGATTTGAGACGCCTCGAAATACGGATCTTTCACTTCGGTCGTCACCCCATCTTTTGTGACGAGATACGTGTAGTCATGAACGCCTTCAGGCAAACGTACTGTGTGACGGAACCATTCGTTGTCAGACTCATACGTCATCGGATAGGTTTCACCATTGATTTTTAGTGCGACCTTCTCGATTTCACTCATTTTTCCGGATTCATAGAGTGCTACGTCACGATAGAAGAAACTGATTCCGTCTGTACCGTACATTGGACCGTTGATTGTCGGAACTTGATGGAAGACACCTTTGCCACTTTCGACATTCACTTTCGTGACACGGTCTTCTCCAAGCGTGACGTATCTGTCCTCTCCGTAAGTGTCCTTCACAGCCCAATCCGTTCCTTTTCGGATCACAAACCCGACTTTAGTGGCGTCCTGACCGACCGGGATTCGGAAGATTGCTCCGTCCTCCGTGATGCGATACGGATCCACTTGTCCATCTTTCTTGCCAGTGCTCCACGTCCACAAGTTCCAATCTGTATAGTCTCCATCCGCACGGACATACTTCATCTCGATATAGCGAGTCGTTTCCCACGGGTCTGCGAGTTTTGATGCCGTCTTGAACGTAGTCGTCAAAGCAGGGAGCGTCGTGTTCGAAATCGTGCCGGTCAAAGCCCCCGCTGAAATGGTAGCCGTATATGAAGTGTTGAGAGCGAGTGACTCTTTCGGTTGAAGTGTCACAGTCGTACCGTTGATTGTCACGTCAACCGGGACATGCGTCTCACCTTGCCGTAGGGAAACTGCTTCAGCATCAAGACGGACCGGTTCATTGAAGGTCCATGTGATTGGAGTAGATACATCGATATCAGTTGCTGAAGAAGCAGGGGTCACGGAAGCGACTTCAAGCTGGTCGATTGTCTCCACCCCGCTTAACGTGAACGGAGCACTATAAACTGATTGTGTTGATGGGCTAGCGGCGACGTTCCAACTGTCGGATAGTTGATTGGCCGCGTTGCTTGGAATCGTATCAAACGCTCCATGTTCACCTGCGTTGTTCCCGCTCAATACCGTCAGGGCACGGACTCGGTCTCCGTTGTTTAGCCCGAGTAGTGAGAGAGGGACCTTTCCTTCAAACCCTTTCGTCCGATTGACTGCGAAGGCGGATCCGTTCAATTGATTCAATTGTAAGAGTGGCGTCTCCTGTCCGGCTTCATAGAGGGCGGCTTCTTTTACGTTCTCGTCCCCATCAATACGAACGAGAATATGATACTGAGGTGCCTTGTCGACTCCTTTAAAATCGAAAGGATATCCAAGTGGATTCGAAGAAACCCCAGAGTCTTTATCGTTCACTTGAAGGGCGATATTAATATATTGTCCGTTATCTCCCCAGTTTGGGACATTGTTCGCATCCACATAAAAATAAAGGTGTTGAGCGTCGTTTTGTATGTATAGGTCGCCGATATCAAAACCTTCCCAACCCGTGGCCGGGGAAGTTGCAAGGGGTGTAACGGAGGCCCAGTCTGCCTTCGTTCCATCGATTGTCATAGTCGTCGGTTCGGCCAAAGCGTTCATCGGAACGCCGGCTTGGACGAGCAATGCACCGGATAGTATGAGTGTTGAAGCCTGACGAGCAGTTTTTTTCTTCATGAGGCACCTCTTCCTGTCAAATAGAATTGCACTATTTTGTGCAAACGTTTTCAAAAATAGTTTAGCGGAATTTGAAAGCGCTAACAATATGTTTTTGGAAAAACAATAAACCGCTTCTCCTATTTATTGAGGAGAAACGGTCATGAGGAAGTGGTGACGAGCTCTCCCTTTACAATGAGGCGCTCTGTCGTATCAAACGTACACGTGATTAACGTGATGGTTGGGGTTGAGGTGTCATCTAATACATCGACTCGTTCAGGAGAGACAGTTTCAAGGGAAGTGACCACGTATTCGTACGTTCGCGTATCATCTTGAAGATAAATCGTCGCCCCGATTTCGATTTCATGGAGGGGACCGAATAGAGCGGTCGCATGCTGTAAATAGTGACCGGCGAGCGCATAGTTCCCTTTGCCCATCTGCTGGTTAGGATGCATCGTTCCGGCGCCTACAGCCAGACTCTCGTCATCCAATCCTTTAATGATTGGAAGTTTCAAAGAAACATCCGGAATTGAAATGACACCGATTGTTGGTAAATGATGAAAACGATTGCGCGCCTGTAAGACGTCTTTCAATGAAAGCGGCGTGACGGATTTGAAATCATAACTTGGGTTAAATTCATCCTCGTCTTGTAGTTCCATATGTTCCATCACATATTCACTCGTTGAATCGGCGATGACATCTTTCCAAACGGAACTTGTCAAAAAGAAAATTCCGCTACCGATCAAGTATATTCCGATGACCCATCGAAGCCAGCGCTTCATGACGTCCCTCCTTTCGAAACTTTCCATGCATACATTAATTGATCGATCACATCCGGTAAGCTTGATTCGGACAAATGCGCAAAGCCGAATAGAAGCTGTTTTTGTTCGTCCGGATGTATGATGCGGTAATCGCTCATCGATTTGATTGCGATTCCGGAAGATTCTGCAGACTGCTTCAGCTCTTGTTCTGTCCGGTCGGTAGCGACAGTCAGTACGACGTGCAATCCGGCACTCGCTCCGGTCACGGTGACAATCGGTTCGAATGGGCGGAAGGAGGCGAGGACAATCTCTAGTTTGCGGCGGTATATTTTTCGCATCCGATTCAAATGTTTCTCAAAATCACCGCTCGACATGAAGAGGGACAACGTATGTTGTTCGAACCTAGGGACGCTACAGGTGAAATAATGATGCCTCTCTCGATAACGGTTCAAAAGGGTTGTTGGTAATACCATGTAGCCGATTCGAAGGGAGGGCATGAGCGATTTCGAAAACGTACTGATGTAAATAACCCGTTCGTTCGGGTCCATACTTTGAAGAGACGGTATAGGCTTACCACTGTAGCGGAATTCACTATCGTAATCGTCTTCGATAATATACGTTTGATGAACGAGCGCCCAGTTTAACAAGCGCTGCCTTCGACTGACAGACAGGACAGTCCCTGTCGGAAATTGATGGGCTGGGGTCACGTATAACGCATCGATTGCCTGACGCTCGAGCTCGTGCACGCAAACCCCGCTCTCATCTATCGGAATCGGGATTGAGGTACGTCCTTGTTGTTCGAATAAGAGACGAGTGAGCGGATAACCGGGATCTTCAATCCCAAAAATTGACGACTCAGGTAATAGATCCAACAGTTGTGGCAACAGTTGCTCCGTTCCGGAACCGACGATAATTTGTTCAGGTGAGCACTGGACCCCTCGTGAATGATAGAGATAGGTCGCAATCTCTTGTCTTAATTCGAGATCTCCTTGAACTGGTCCTAAGGCGAGTAACTCATGATGTATTTCATCGACGACGTGCTTGACATGTCGTTTCCAACGCTCGAATGGAAAGGCGGTCGTGTCGATTTGACTTGGTGAGACATCGTACGTATACGTCTTCTGAGGTGGGGTTGGGGTAATGGTACTACTCGACCGCCGGACGTACAGTTCCTCTTGCGGTAATACGTAAAATCCTTTTCGAGGAATGGATTCGATGTATCCTTCGGCGAGTAACTGGGCATATGCGAATTCGACCGTCGTCTGTGACACGTCTAAAAATTGGGAGAGTTTACGTTTGGAAGGTAATTTGGTACCTGTCTTTAACGTATCGTCCACGATAGCGTCCCGAATGTGTTTATACAATTGTTCGTAAAGCGGGATGGACGATTCTTGATCAAGCGAAAAGGTGAGCATATCCATAGTGTGACGTTCCTTTCTTTATGAACCGAACAAGAAGTAAAGAATAAAGCCAAGGATGATTAAGAACGAGACGATCCCAGGTGTACCAAATGAGGCACGATGACCTCCATCGAACGGATCCCGGTTTGACATACATATCTCTCCTCCATACTTCAACAGGTTCGTGATAAATAAAATAGAGTCCTTCATTTGAACTGACCACTTTAAAAAATAAGAAACTGACACTTTCAATATAGTCAATTCAACTTATACTAGCAAGTAGAACACGAATCAATGGAGGGATTTCAATGGAAAAGAGACAAGTAGGGACAGATAAAGTAAAACGCGGGATGGCAGAAATGCAAAAAGGTGGTGTCATCATGGACGTCATCAACGCCGAACAGGCGAAGATCGCTGAAGCTGCAGGTGCTGTGGCTGTCATGGCACTAGAACGCGTACCATCGGACATCCGTAAAATGGGTGGCGTTGCCCGTATGGCCGATCCAACAATCATTGAAGACGTCATGGGTGCAGTGTCAGTTCCGGTTATGGCGAAATGCCGGATCGGGCATATCGCTGAAGCACGTGTCCTCGAATCGATGGGAGTCGACTTCATTGACGAGAGCGAAGTGTTGACACCAGCCGACGAAGAGTTCCACTTGTACAAGCGCGACTATACGGCACCGTTCGTATGTGGAGCACGCGACCTCGGTGAAGCAGCCCGTCGCATCGGCGAAGGTGCGGCGATGATTCGTACAAAAGGGGAGCCCGGAACAGGAAACATCGTCGAAGCGGTTCGTCACATGCGTACAGTACAAGCGCAAGTGAAGCGTCTCTTGTCGATGAGCGTGGATGAAGTCATGACAGAGGCACGCGACCTCGGTGCACCGTTTGAAGTATTGATGCAAATCCGTGAAGCGGGTCGTCTCCCAGTCGTTAACTTTGCGGCGGGTGGAATCGCGACACCAGCGGATGCGGCATTGATGATGCATCTCGGAGCAGACGGGGTCTTCGTCGGATCAGGTATCTTCAAAGCGGAGAACCCAGAAAAATTCGCACGTGCCATCGTAGAAGCGACGACATACCATGACGACTATGAGCGAATCGCACACTTGTCAAAAGGACTAGGTGAAGCGATGAAAGGACTCGACGTCCGCACGCTCAAAGAAGAAGAACTTATGGCACCAAGAGGCTGGTAAGATGGTGACGATTGGCGTATTAGGGATGCAAGGCGCGATTCGTGAGCATGTTCGCATGCTCGAAACGCTCGGCGCCCAAACCGTAGTAGTCCGCTCGGTAGAAGATTTGCAAGCGATTGACGGACTCGTATTACCAGGAGGAGAGAGTACGGCGATGCGACGATTGCTCGACCGTTACGGGCTGCTCGAACCACTTCGAGAGATGGAGACGTTACCGATGTTCGGCACGTGTGCCGGCATGATTCTTCTCGCAAACGAAGTCGAAGGATACGATGCGCACTTAAAGAAAATTCCGATGACGGTGAAACGCAATGCGTTTGGACGTCAGGTCGACAGTTTCGAAGTCGATCTTCCTGTGAAAGGAATCGAAGATCCGGTTGAAGCGGTCTTTATCCGTGCCCCTCAAGTGGAACGGGTCGAACCGGAAGTGGATGTGCTCGCTGAAGTCGAGGAAGCGATTGTAGCGGTTCGTTACAAACAGTATCTTGCCTGTTCTTTCCATCCAGAATTAACGGATGACTTATCGTTACATCGCTATTTTATCGAGATGGTCAAAGCGAATCAGACCCAACACGTATAAGTTTGAGAGACCTCACAAAAAAGAGGTCCTTCAAACTTATTTTTTGTTACACTGAAAAAAGAAGCGTACAGAAAGGGGAAACGATGTGAAGGCCCGTTATTTCATGATATTGCTCACGGTCATATTCGTCGTGCAGACCATCTTGCCATCGGCTGCCTCTGCGGCCGCACCGAAAGTGGATGCGGCAAGCGTGATGCTTGTTGACGTGACAACAGGACAAGTTCTATTTGCTAAACAAGAAGATTCGATGCTTCAGCCGGCTTCAATCACGAAGCTGATGACAGCATTTTTAACGCGTGAGGCGATTGAAGCAGGGAAACTCAGTTGGAAACAAGAAATCACACCGAGCGATGCTGCTTTGGCGTTGACGAGAAAGCCAGGGTTGGCACGAATCCCGCTGTTAAATAAACCATATACCGTCAAAGAGTTATACGATGCCGCGTTGATTCGTTCAGCGAATGAAGCGGCCGTAACGCTCGGGGAGGCCGTATCCGGTTCGGAAGAGGCATTTGTCAAAGAGATGAATCGTCGGGCCGATGAACTCGGGATGACCCAAACGACGTTCGCGAATGCCTCAGGACTTGATTCAGAATCCGCAGGTCTACCAGGAGACAATTTGACGTCTGCCAAGGACTTGATGAAGCTCGCGATTGCGTATTTGACGACGTATCCAGAAGTACTTGATGTGACGAAGCGGGCATATGTGGATGTCGACGGTGTTCGGTTTGATGCGACGAATCGCATGCTCGCTGACCGTGACCTCGCCTACCCGGGAATGCTCGGATTCAAGACAGGTACGACGAATGAGGCGGGATATTGTTTCATTGGCGTATCTACACGAGATGGGCGAACCGTTCTGTCAGTTGTCCTCGGTGCGACATCGGACGAAGGGCGTTATGCTGCAACGAAAGCGCTACATGACTATGCCTATGCAGATTTCGTCATGACTCCGATTTTGCGGACGGGTGAAACCATTTCAAAAACGGCAACGGTCTCGCAAGGTGAGGAAGAGCAAGTCGCGGTCCGGACGACGAATGACTTTGAGGTGTTGGTTGAAAAAGGGAAACCTGTTCCCGAGCCGAAATATGAACTACTCGATTTAGAGGCCCCGATTCAGGTCGACACACAGGCTGGCATGGTCACAATCGATTCTTCAGAGCATGTTCGCTATTTAGAAGGGGAGGCCCCTCCAAAGATGACACTCGTCACAGCGGAGTCGATCGATACCGCTTCGTTCTTGACGCGAATGACGCGAGCCTTTTTAGATTTCCTCGACCAAATCCGGCTCGCACTTGGAAAAATCAGTCTTGTCGAACAAGTGGAGATGTTGTAAAGTAAGATTAATTCAATGACAGATGCGATGATGAGAATAAGTACGTTACGTACGTCTACTGACAGAGAGCTAGTGGTTGGTGCAAACTAGTGGGATGGCGTAACCGAATCGACCTCGGAGCATTGACTTGGAAACAAGTCACGTTCGCACACGTTACGTGCATCGAGTGGCTCAGGTATTTGGGCAACGAGGGTGGCAACGCGGATCCAAGGTGGTTCGTCCCTTTCCTACGGGAAAGGGGCGTGCCACCTTTTTTATATGAAAAAGGAGGAACAATAATGTTAGACATTAAACGTTTGCGACAGGATTTTGAAGGAATTAAAGAAAAATTAGCTCATCGAGGTGAAGACTTGAGTGCCCTTGACCGCTTCCCACAGTTAGAGGAGAAGCGCCGTGATTTGATCAACGAAGTCGAAGTGAAGAAAGCGAAGCGCAATGAAGCGACAAAACAAATTGCTGAATTGAAGCGAAACAAACAAGATGCTGAAGGTCCAATCTTAGAGACACGTCGCCTTGGGGATGAAATCAAACTGTTAGACGAAGAGTTACGAGAAGTTGAGGCAGATCTTAACTTGATTTTACTCAGCATTCCGAACATCCCGCACGAATCAACCCCAATCGGCGAGACCGAGGACGATAACGTGACGATTCGTGAAATCGGAACGAAGCCTGATTTTGATTTCGAGCCAAAGCAACATTGGGATGTGATGGAAGACCTTCAAATCGTCGATGTCGAACGGGCCGGAAAAGTAACGGGAAGCCGTTTCGTTTTCTATAAAGGATTAGGCGCTCGTTTAGAACGTGCTCTCATCAACTTTATGATGGATCTTCATTCAGATGAGCATGGATACGCTGAAGTGTTACCTCCTTACATGGTCAATCGTGATTCAATGACAGGGACGGGTCAGCTTCCTAAGTTTGAAGAAGATGCATTTAAAGTAGCGGATACGAACTACTTCCTCGTTCCAACAGCTGAAGTACCGGTCACGAACATGCACCGTGAAGAAATTCTCCCGGAAACGCAACTTCCAATCGCGTATACAGCATATAGCGCTAACTTTCGTTCTGAAGCCGGTTCAGCGGGACGTGACACACGCGGGTTGATTCGTCAGCATCAATTCAACAAAGTCGAGCTCGTCCGTTTCGTAAAACCGGAAGAATCTTATGAGCAATTGGAGTTGTTGACAGGGCATGCCGAAGAAGTATTGAAGCATCTCGAACTTCCGTATCAAGTGCTCAGCATGTGTACGGCAGATCTCGGATTCACTGCCGCGAAAAAATACGATATTGAAGTATGGATGCCGGCACAAGGGGTATATCGTGAAATCTCGTCTTGCTCAAACTTTGAAGATTTCCAAGCGCGTCGTGCGGGAATTCGTTTCCGTCGTGACGCCAATGCGAAACCTGAGTTCGTGCATACGTTGAACGGTTCAGGTCTAGCGGTCGGACGGACGGTCGCAGCGATTCTAGAAAACTATCAACAAGCGGATGGTTCGGTCGTGATTCCGAAAGTCCTTCGTCCTTACATGGGTGGGAAAGAAAAGATCGAAATGCCGAACTAAATAGCAGAGCAGCCTCGATTTTGAGGCTGCTTATTTTTTTTTAATGTTTTTTCACAAAAGGGTTTGACATCTGTCTCTTCAGTTGGTACTATAAATCATGTCGAGCGACACTGTTGCTTGCGAATTGTATATGAGCTTTGGAGGTGTACCCAAGTGGTTTAAGGGAACGGTCTTGAAAACCGTCAGGGGTGTAATAGCCTGCGTGGGTTCGAATCCCACCACCTCCTCCATTTTCTTTTTGGAGGCTCAGACAATTTCATATCTTTTGGAGGTGTACCCAAGTGGTTTAAGGGAACGGTCTTGAAAACCGTCAGGGGTGTAATAGCCTGCGTGGGTTCGAATCCCACCACCTC
>NZ_JACSKX010000022.1:12509-18419 GCF_018617835.1 Exiguobacterium sp. s101
CTCCACTTTCTTTTTTTTTACACTTTTTTAAGCCTGGAGTTGTACCCAAGTCCGGCTGAAGGGGACGGACTCGAAATCCGTTAGGAGTCGCAAGGCTCGCGTGGGTTCGAATCCCACCAACTCCGCTTTCAATCGGGCATCTGCAGAGGCAGATGCATTTTTTGTATCCACAGACATAGGAGCTGTGGATTTTTTTATGCACAAAAAAAGAAGGATTACGCTTTGGCTAGCGCAATCCTTCGATCGATTATCTAACTTTTGCTTCGCGAGCAACCGTTAATTGCTTTTCAATTTTTTCAAGGATGAGTTCAACTGAGTCTGGGTCGTTGATGAGGTCATACTCTTCGATTGAAAGGCGTAATACCGGACACAGGTTGAAGTTATTGATCCATTCTGTGTAGCGTGCGTACATTTCTTCCCAATAAGCGATTGGTGTTTGTTGCTCCATCTCGCGACCGCGCATTTGGATTCGTTCGAGTACTTGTTCGAACGAACCTTCAAGGTAGATCAATAGGTCCGGGTGTGGGAAGAAGGGTGTTAGTACCATAGCCTCGAACAAACTTGAATACGTTTCATAGTCTGTTGGCGACATCGTTCCTTTTTCATAATGCATTTTTGCGAAGATGCCTGTGTCTTCATAGATTGAACGGTCTTGAATGAAGCCCCCGCCGTATTGGAAGATTTTCTTCTGTTCTTTGAAGCGTTCAGCTAGGAAGTAAATTTGAAGATGGAAGCTCCACCGCTCGAAATCATGATAGAATTTATCGAGGTAAGGGTTTGTATCTACTTTTTCGAGGGACGTTCGGAAGTTTAATGCATCGGCTAACGAATTGGTGATCGTTGATTTCCCGATCCCAACCATTCCACCGATTGTAATGATTGTATCGTTCGGGATGTTGTATTTATCAATCAGCTTCATTTTGTATGGGCTCCTTTAGTTAATTCTAGTTCACGCTCAATCGTTTTCAGGACATGAGTCAAATCGTCCGGATTGTGTACAAAGTCGAGTTCATCCCCACTGAACGAGAGGATTTTCACTTCTGGATGGGCTGCGCGATACGATTCAACGAACGTCTCATAGTCGTGAGCAAGTTGTTCAAGATAGTCGCGAGACATATTTTCTTCTACTTCACGTCCACGCAAAGCGACGCGTTTCATGAGTGTCTCAATGCTGGCGTGTAGGTAAATGACGACATCAGGTTTCGGCATATCATGTGTCAAAATCTTATAAATCTGCTCATATTTATTCAAATGCGCTGGTTTCAGCGAACGATGAGCAAAAATCAAGTTTTTGAAAATATGATAGTCCGAAACGACGGATTGCTGCTGACTCAAGTGGTGTTTGTGAATATCATCCAACTGCTTGAATCGATTGCATAAGAAGAACATTTCCGTTTGGAAACTCCATTCTTCGATATCTTCATAAAACTTGCCGAGAAATGGGTTTTCTTCTACAATTTCATTCAGCATCTGCATCGAGAAATGCTGACTGATGATATGGGCCAGTGATGTTTTCCCGACACCAATCGGTCCTTCTACCGTTATAAACATATGATGTCATCCTCCATTATCCAAAGTGCAAGTTCCATTCTAGCATACAATGCGATTGATATGGCGAGGGATTTGATTTTCATTTTTTTTCATAGTGTTTAATAAGAAATGAGGTGAATCGATGGAGCGTGATAAGCGATTTATGCAGTTGGCCATCGAAGAAGCAAAGAAAGCAGAAGCCATTGGCGAGGTGCCGATTGGCTGTGTGATTGTAAAAGGAGATGAGGTGATTGCGACCGGGCATAATCGCCGTGAAACAGATCTCTTGGCTTCGGCACACGCCGAGATGATTGCAATCGAAACGGCAAACGAAACGTTAAGGAATTGGCGATTAGAAGATTGCGAGTTATATGTTACCCTTGAACCATGTCCGATGTGTTCGGGAGCCATCATATTATCCCGAATCAAGCGTGTCATCTTCGGGGCCTATGACCCAAAGGGCGGATGCTGTGGAACGTTAATGAATTTAGTACAGGATGACCGATTTAATCATCAAGCTGAAGTAACGGGAAATGTTTTAGCAGAAGAATGTGGCCAACTCCTCACAGATTTCTTCCGAGCGCTTCGAGAGAGGAAGAAACAAGAACGACTCGATCAGAGAGGTTGCAACCCAATCGATTAAACAGTATAATGTAATAGCACTCGAGATAGTGCATAACTTCATTTACCCATTTGCCGTGCTAGGTGGGGAGGTAGCGGTGCCCTGTCACTCGCAATCCGCTATAGCGAGACTGAATCCCGATTCGAGGGAGCGCGTTGGTGTGGTCTGCCTTATGTAAGTGGCGTTGACGTCTGAGTCCTGCGCAACGGTCACCCATGAACCAGGTCAGGTCCGGAAGGAAGCAGCCTTAAGTGGTGACGTACCGTGTGCCGCAGGGGTGCTTGGGCTGAGCAAACTGCATGAGTAACGCATGTTGATGCGCTTTCAGAAATCGGTGCGCGGCAGATTTATTTTATAACTTCAATCTATGGCCCCAGGGCTGTAGATTTTTTTGTATGATGAGATAGAGAAGAACAGTTAGGGAAGGAGGCGAACTCATGGCGTATCAAGCGTTATATCGGGTATACAGACCTCAGTCGTTTCAGGAGGTCGTCGGTCAAGTCCATATCACACGCACGATTCAAAATGCTTTATTAGAGGAACGCATGTCACATGCATATCTGTTTTCCGGTCCGCGTGGAACGGGGAAGACGAGTTTGGCGAAAATCATTGCTAAGGCCATCAACTGTGAAAGTGCGCCGACACGTGAACCATGTAATACCTGTCCGACGTGTATCGCCATCACGGAAGGCACGAGTCCGGACGTATTCGAAATCGATGCCGCATCAAATAACGGGGTTGATGAGATTCGAGAGATTCGAGATAAAGTCAAATACCCGCCGTCGCAAGGTCGTTATAAAGTATATATCATTGATGAAGTGCATATGCTATCGACCGGTGCGTTCAATGCGCTGTTAAAAACGCTCGAAGAACCGCCGGCACATGCGATTTTCATTTTGGCAACGACAGAACCTCATAAAATTCCGGCAACGATTATTTCTCGCTGTCAGCGATTTGATGTCAAACGACATGAAGTGAGTCAACTTCAAACACGAATGGCATATATCTTGAATGATCAGAATCATGACTATGATCCGGAAGCATTGAAGTTGATTGCACGTGCTGCCGACGGAGGCATGCGAGATGCTCTTAGCTTGCTCGATCAAGCGCTCGCATTTAGTGATGGTCGGTTGACGGAAGAAGCGGTGTTGGAAGTGACGGGTGCTGTGACGGACGAAATGCTACTTGAAATGGCATATGGTCTACAGCGGAAAGAATTGAATTCAATTTTGAGTACCCTTGAAATGATGTTGCGTGAAGGGAAAGACTTAAAACGCTTTATCGAAGACTTGGTGTTCGTTCATCGGGATGCATTACTTTTGAAAGCATCTCCGCAAGCTGCTGATTTATTAGAACGGGCGCGTCCGACGGATAAGTTTCGTCAATTTGTCGAAGCGACGTCAACGGACGAATTGTTCCAAGTGATTGAAGAGCTCAATGATTGCCAACAACAGATGAGGTTATCGAACCATCCAAAAGTATTGGTGGAATTAACGTTCATTCGTATCGCGGAACAAGGTCGGACAATCAGTGAACAAATGACACAATTACAAGATCAAGTGCGTGAGTTAAGTCGCGAGTTGAATGAAGTGAAGAAAAATGGTGTAACTACCGTAGCAAGCGAAGAAGTGAAGAAACCGACCCCGAAACGAACTCAAATCCGAGTGCCGAAAGAACGGATTCGCCAACTCTTGCAACGGGCCGAACGTCAACACTTGAATGCGATTCGCGACAGCTGGGGAGACATCATGACGAATATTCGGATACAGGATGGTCCGATTTTCGCACTCTTCTATGAAAGTGAGGCTGTCCTTTGTGCAAGTGACACCTTACTGGTACAATTTAAAGATGGAATGACATGGCATTATGAACAAGTGAGTTCAAATGGTCGTACACGTGATGTGATTGAACAGGCACTATTCGAAGTCACGGGGATTCGTCGTGAAATCATGGCGGTGCTTGAAACGGATTGGAATGAATTGAAGAATGAGTTCATCCTTCAAAAACAAGCAGAACGAACAGAACAAGTCGAAGAACCGGAAACTGAGGATCCGTTAGTTGCACAAGCGATGGAACGATTTGGCGATGTCGTTGAAATTGAAGAGACATAAGGGAGGCGCTCTGAATGCGTGGAATGGGAAATATGAATAACATGATGAAACAAATGCAAAAAATGCAAAAAGATATGGCGAAAGCTCAAGAAGAATTGAAAGATATGTCCGTTGAGGGAACTGCAGGAGGCGGCATGGTGAAAGTTGTCGTAAGCGGTCATAAAGAAGTCTTAGATGTCATCATTGCAGAAGACGTCGTCGATCCGGACGACGTTGATATGCTACAAGACCTTGTCTTAGCAGCGATTAATGATGCGATGAAGCAAGCGGATCAACTTGTGAATGACAAGATGGGACGTTTCACACAAGGGATGAATCTCCCAGGCTTTTAAGTGAAGAAAGGATCGATGCGAGTTGCAATACCCTGAAGCCATTGGGCGATTGATTGAGAGTTTTACGAAGTTACCTGGGATTGGTCCGAAAACCGCGGTGCGTTTAGCGTTTCATATTTTAGATATGGAAGAAGACGATGTGTTAACATTTGCAAAGGCTCTCGTCAGTGCGAAACGGGATATTAAATATTGCACCGTATGTGGTCATATTACAGATGTGGATCCATGCGCAATTTGTAAAGACTCACATCGGGATGAGACAGTAGTTTGTGTGGTCCAAGACTCAAGAGACGTAATTGCGATGGAGAAGATGAGAGAGTACAGAGGGAAGTATCATGTTCTCCATGGAGCTATTAGTCCAATGGAAGGAATTGGCCCAGAGGATATTAACGTTTCAAGCTTGCTGACACGCTTGCAAGAGAATGAAGCGATTCAAGAAGTGATTTTAGCAACCAATCCAAACATTGAAGGGGAAGCGACCTCGATGTATTTATCGCGACTACTTAAACCGACGGGAATTCGCGTGACGCGTCTTGCACATGGTTTGCCGGTTGGTGGAGATTTAGAGTATGCGGATGAAGTAACGTTGTCTCGGGCGATGGAAGGTAGAAGAGAACTATGAATTGGTTTCGTAAGTCGTTAAGAGATGACTACGATCAGCGACTACTGACTGAGTTACTAGAAGCAAAGGCTAAGTTTGAATCGAAACGTCGAATGCTTGAAGTCAGCATTGAAGACACGGGAGAGTTAGCTGCCCAGGTAAAACAAGCTGAAACTCTTTACTTCTTTTATTTGAAAGAAGCGAAAAAGCGAAACGTGTCTTTATCATCCCTCCGTTCATAAGGCGAAGCCAGTGGCTCGCCTTTTTGTATCTTTACAGTGAGAGAATGCTCACACTTCCAAGCGGAGAGCAAACGGGAAGTGGCTCGCGCTTCGGACGAAAGAGGATGAATTCGGAATTTTGAACTTCAAAGTAAAACGTAGATAGGAATAGTTGAATTTTAGCCTTATATAATGAAGAAAAAAATAAGCGCAAAATAACTTGAATGCATGTTTATAAAAAAAATAATCTTTTTTATAAAAAAGGTTGCGCACTTAATGTTTTATTGATATATTAATAGACGTCGCCGAGATAAGCGACAAGAAATAAAAAATATTTTAAAAAGTGGTTGACGTTTTGTCCCTCGCTTGATAAGATATTTAAGTCGCCAAGAGCGGCAGACGAACTTTGAAAACTGAACGATGAGGCAAAAAAAGTTTTACAATTTTTGAATGAAGCGCAAGCTTCGTCAATTTAAGAGCTATATCAAATTCT
>NZ_JACSKX010000023.1:0-15758 GCF_018617835.1 Exiguobacterium sp. s101
CCCAAGTCGCGATGCGGCTCCGGGATTGCCTGCGGAAAGCGTGGGCGCCGGAAAGGCGAGCGATATGATTCATGTTAGTCAACAGCCTGTAAAAATACACCAGAGATATTTGTCTCTGGTGTATTTTTTGTTAAAGTCCATTTTGACTTAGAACTGTCTGATATGCTTTTGTATCAGCATAGATTTCATCCTTGAGTGGATGAAGATTACGTTGGCGGATTCGATAAAATTGGTAAGACACAAGTGCTATATTCGAAATAAGAGAGATAAGACTAACGATGAAAAATGCTCTCGGATTATGAGTGGATGGAACAGGTGCCAACCGGTCGACAAAAGATGGGACAGTCATGACAAACATGATCCATAAAGCGAGTGTATGTGCACGGTGCTGTAACCATGCTCCTTTTTTGATAAAAAATGAAGGAATCGTACAAGCGAGTAAAAGTGCAAATCCCGCATAAAATGAATGGTCAGATATACAGTTGTAGACGTATGCAAAGTTCCAAAGATCATAGGCGATAATCCATGGCCAAATCATGTCAGGCCATATCATATCTTTCGATTGGTCTTTTGAAATCTTGATTCCAACCCATCCACAAATCGCAATGATATTTAGTAGTCCAGCGACCCCGTTCATTAAGTTCCACGGACCAGACATGACCCACAAGTTATCAATATATGCTCCGTTCGGGACGTTATAAAAATAAACTTGAAAGTCACGAATGCATGCTTCTAATATGTTTAGCGCCAATATACCAGGAGGGAATAAAAGGATCCATTTATTGTTTAATAAAGTAGGGCGATAACGAATTAGCATAAAGCCAAGGCACCCCGCGAGTGCAGAATAAGTCTTCACCCAGTTGAACCACGTACCTGTTCCATATTCATTTCCCGGTGACGCTGTCGTTGGCCAAACAAATATAGTTAAAACGACTGGAACAATCAAAAATAGAGTCAATCCACCCCATTTTGTCGTCCGACTGAATTCATTGAAAGCCATGAGCGCAAATAGAACAAATAACCATATTCCCCAGCCTACAAGATCTGTTTGCTCGTATAGTATTCCCATGATAAATGACTCCTTTATAAAAAATATTGTTCAAAATTGAGCAATTGAAGGCGAAAATTGATACGCAATACGAACGTTAACTCGCTTTAACTCTCTTAAAACTCAAGGTCGCTTTATTATTATGAAGTTGCCACATATGCCAAAATACATAAGGAACAATGATGACAAAATTAATCATTCCCCACGTTCTCAATACTTCTGGATTGAACCAAGTCGAGGAATTCATAACAGTCGGGAAGACATCATAGCATGCTCGAATTAGCAGATGAGCTGCTAACGTATAGATTCGGGCAGTGATATATAATTCTGGTCTACCTTTTAGCACTGGATAAAGTTCGGCAGCAATTAAAATACAGAGAGAACTTGCAAAATAAGTTGGTGATTCGGCATATACAAAACAAGCATTCCATGTCGTATAGATAAAATTCCAAGATCCGGTCGTATATGCGACGAGATCAGCATAACCTTCTTTTGCAAACCTCCAAAAAGTCGGAGCAAACGGAATCGTGACACAAAGTAAAAACCCACAAGCGGCATTAAAATAGTTTCCAAGTGTTGCATCCTTGATGGTTGCTTCGGCAATATTCAAAAATAGAATTCCATAAAAGAACCATAAAAATTCATCTCGCTTCAAGAAATCCCAGATGCGACCTTGTTTATTTTCATATATTGCGATTCGAGAAAAACCAACGATAATCGTCGGGATAATAACGCTTACAATTTTTGCCCATCTAAACCATCCATCTACATTTCCCATCATCCATAACGGGATCGTCAACAGCGAAGCGAGCCAAAAATAGGCGGACAATTTGTAGTGTTTACGAAAGAAAACAACGATTCCTAACAATAGACCTAAATAGAGTGGCATTGAAATTACATGAGGCCATACGTTCATCAATTTCACCTTCTCATTTGAATTTAACAAACATAACGTTTGTTATGTTTTTAGTATAGGCTAATATTTATCAATAGTCAATGTGAATTTATTCACAATATTGAAGCGAAACCTAGTTCGGGCTATGTTATTCTAAAGTGGAATCGAAAGGGGATAAATTGAAAGTGGATGGAAAAACAAAAATTCTTGCTGCTGCAAAAAAAGTGATCATACGACATGGTGCCAATGGGGCGACGGTTAGAGCGATTGCCGAAGAAGCGAACATGACGACTGGAGCCATCTATCATCACTATAAAAATAAAGAGGATTTATTATATGATCTTTTAGATGAAAGTTTGTCAGTTTCCTCTCAAATCGCTAAAGAAGTAACTAACGAATCATTTTCGAAAGAACTAGTGAAGGAAGAGATTGTACAAAACACGGCCAATCGATTTTATAAAGATGCAGAGAATCGGCTTCAATATCATTTCGCTCACGACGTATTATTAGGAAATATGGATGCGCAAGCAAAATTGAAAGTCAAATACTCTGAATGGACGAAACAAATCGAGCAATTATTGATTCATTTGTATGGGTTAGAAAATACCCGTTTGAATCAGGCCTTTAGTTCATGGTTGATTGGCGCAATTGATGGAGTAGTTCTCCAATATTTACTAGACGTCAATGAGAACTCGATTGATGAGATGATGGAAGTGTTCGAAATTTTACTAGATGAGGGTCTCGAATCATTTGTTGAGCGATTGAACGAAAAAGGAAAGTAAAAGATCCGCCACTCCATAGAGTGACGGATCAAATCTGTTAGGAAGAAATCATCATTTTCATACATTCTGAAGCTTCCTTCAACTGTTCGCGGACGGCATCAAATCCTGTGCCACCATAACTGTTCCGACGTTTAACGGCCTGTTCAGGGGTGAGGGCGACATACACATCTTTTTCAATCAAGGTGGAATGGCTTTGAAACACTTCAATCGGAAGCTCACATAAATATAATCGTTCATTCACGCAATGCTTGACTAGTTTTCCTGTCACCTCGTGCGCCTCGCGGAACGGCAACCCTTTTGCTGTCAAATAATCGGCGAGCTCGGTCGCATTAGAAAAATCACGTTCGGTCGCTTGTTTCATGACGTCCGGGTGGAACGTCAATTCATTCATCATCCCAGCCATGATACTAAGAGAGCCTTGGACGGTCTTGACCGTATCGAACATTCCTTCTTTATCTTCCTGTAAATCTTTATTATAAGCGAGCGGAAGTCCTTTCATGAGCGTCAACAATCCCATCAAATTTCCAATCACTCGACCCGATTTTCCACGGACGAGTTCGGCCATGTCCGGATTTTTCTTTTGTGGCATCATACTTGAACCGGTAGAGAAGGTGTCCGACACCGTGATGAAGCGATATTCTTCACTCGCCCAAAGAATCAATTCCTCGCAGAATCGGGAGAGGTGCATCATGAGCATCGACGCATTTGAAAGGAACTCGAGAATGAAGTCACGATCGCTCACGGCATCGAGACTGTTCGGGTAGACCCGATTGAATCCGAGAAGTTCAGCTGATCGGGTCCGGTCAATTGGGAAAGTTGTTCCGGCAAGCGCGCCTGCTCCAAGCGGTGACCAATCGATTCGTTTCAAACTGTCGGTGAAGCGTTCTTTATCCCGCTCGAGCATCCAAAAATAGGTGAGTAAGTGATGAGCCAGTGAGATTGGTTGCGCGCGCTGAAGGTGCGTATAGCCAGGCATGATCGTCTCGACATGGTCTGAAGCGTGTGCATGGAGTTCCTGCTGAAGTAATTCAATCAATTGAATCACTTCTTTCACACGTACTTTCAAGTAAAGATGCATATCGGTCGCGACTTGATCGTTTCGACTACGTGCCGTATGCATTTTCCCGGCAACCGGTCCGATCGCTTCATGAAGCAGAGCTTCTAAGTTCATATGAATATCTTCGTGATATACTTCGAATTCCAATTCACCTGCATGTGCTTTTTGCTTAAGTTGTTGTAATCCATCAAGTATTTGAGTGACCTCCTCCTTTAAGAGGATGCCCTGGTCACCTAGCATCGTCACGTGAGCCATGCTACCTTCTAAATCTTCAAGAACGAGTTGAGCGTCAAATTTAATCGATGCACCGAACGCATCGACCCAATCACTCGCCGTCTTCTCGAAACGGCCTCCCCATAGTTTACTCATTGACGAACGCTCCTTTTTCCATCAACACCTCTGATTGAACTTTTGTTGGCAAGCCCCATAACTTGATGAATCCGACAGCTGCTTGCTGATCGAACGTGTCCGCCGATGTATATGTCGCAAGTTCCTCATCGTAGAGTGAGATTGGGGACTTGCGGCCGTCGACGATGGCGTGCCCTTTAAACAGCTTCATCCGAACTGTGCCTGTGACGGTTGCCTGTGTCTCATCGATAAAGGCAAGAAGTGCCTTCGTGAGCGGAGAATACCAAAGTCCATTATAGATGGTCTCCGTTAACTTTTGCTCGACAATCGGTTTGAAATGCGCGACTTCACGCACGAGTGTCAAGGCTTCAAGAGCTTTATGGGCCGTGATCAATGTCATGGCACCAGGTGCCTCATACACCTCACGTGATTTGATACCGACGACACGGTTCTCGATGTGGTCAATCTTACCGACGCCATGCGCACCAGCGACGATATTGAGCTCTTTTAAGAGGTCGGTGAACGGTTGGCTCTTCCCATCAATGGCGACCGGCACCCCGTTCTTGAATTCAATTTCAAGGAAAGTCGGTTCGTGTGGTGTATCCTCGATTGCTGCAGTTAACTCATAAGCACTCTCAGGTGGTGCCGCCCAAGGATCTTCTAAAATGCCGCATTCGATGGCGCGTCCCCAGATGTTCTGATCGATCGAGAAAGGCTCTTCTTGAACGATTGGAATAGGGATATGATGTTTCGCCGCGTACGCGATCTCTTCCTCACGTGACCACTTCCATTCACGAACGGGTGCGACGATTTCCAGTGAAGGGTCGAGTGCGTGAATGGACACTTCGAAACGCACTTGGTCATTTCCTTTCCCTGTACATCCATGAGCCACAGCGACAGCTCCTTCTGCTTGTGCGACCTCGACCAATTTTTTCGAGATGAGGGGACGAGATAGTGCCGAAACGAGTGGATATACGCCTTCATATAATGTATGGGCCTGCATCGAATAACGAGCGAACTCGTTGACGAATTCATCGACCGCATCGATGACGATGGATTTTTTCGCTCCAACTTTCATTGCTTTCTGCTGAATCTTTTCTAAATCTTTTCCTTCCCCAACGTTTAAACATACCGCAATGACATCATACCCTTGTTCATCCAACCATTTAATTGCAACCGATGTATCAAGTCCACCTGAATAAGCCAATACGAGTTTCTGTTTCAAAATGTGAACACCTCTTATGAATAATTATTAGTTTTTTTTTATAAATATACGATTTAGTGTAAGGGATAATAATTTAAGTAGCAACCTTTTTTTGAAAAAAGAAAAAACCACGAACTTTTTTCGTGGTTGTCATTGTTCAATCTTGAGTTGTGGTAACCACTGAGACATGTGATTACTGATAGGGGAGATGAGTTTAGGGCGAGCAACTTCTAATGGGGCGACTTCATACGATCCACCGATAGATTTTCGAGCAAACGTCGGATAGAACATGGGATTCTTCAATTCAAAAGTCACACTGTTATCTTCGATTGTTTTGACGACATCAATCCCAATGATCCCACCTGTATTTCGATCATCCCCTTGTTGGCCTGAAAGGAAATTACCGAGTGAGTAGACAACAAATGTCTGATTGCCGTTGACTCCTTCTAGCATCGCTGGGGGTTGCAGCACATGAGGGTGGTGACCGATGATGATGTCGACCCCAAGGTCTGCTAACGCTTGTGCGAGTTCGGTTTGACCCTCATTCGGTAACGGTTCGTACTCCGTTCCAAAATGGAGGGAGACGACGGTCATGTCAGTCGACTGTTCCGCCTTCTCAATCTCTGGTTGCATTTGCGCGAGGTCGATATAGTTCACGTGATATGGCTGCTTCGGGACGACTCCATTCGTCCCGTACGTGTATGCGAGGAAGGAAAAAGAAATGTCATTGGCTGTCAACGTCCGAATGTTTGCTTTGTCTTCAGCGGATAAAAAGGAGCCGGTATAAGGCATCCCGATTTCATTCCAATACCCGATTGAGTTCTCGATGGCACGAACCCCGCGGTCGAGCGTATGATTATTCGCCGTTGTGACCAAATCGATTCCCGCCCGTTTCAAAGCATCTCCAATCTCATACGGGCTGTTAAATGCCGGGTAGCTCGACAGTCCGATTTCACTTCCACCAATCATACTCTCTTGGTTGGCAATTGAAATATCGGCGCGACTCAATATCGGAGAAATCTGTTCGAACGCAGAATCAAAGTCATACCCGTCATCGACACGAGCCGCGTTGTATACCGAGTCATGAAGAAGTACATCGCCGATCGCATAGAGAGAGGCCGTCGTAACAAGCGGCTCAGGTTCGATGGGTGGTGCTTCTTCAGGAACCTCGACAATGGGTTCTTCTACTTCTACTGATACTTCTTGATTTGTTGCTGGAGTCGTACTACAAGCAAATAATACAACTAAGCTAGGCAGGAAGGTAAGGCGAGAGACGATTTTGATTGGTTTCATCCCGATTCTCCTTTTCACGACAGATTCGTTCGATAACCATAAAATTCGTCGATAATTAAAAAAAATCCTGCTTATATAAATAAAGACAGGTCGTTTTTGACCTGTCATGAGAATTATTTGATATGTTCCTTGACCATGTCTTGCATGTGGTCAAAATCACGTTGAACGACCTCATTTGATGGCGGCGTCATCAAGCTCACGATATAGATGGCGAGCGCCGACAAGAAGAATGCTGGAATCATTTCATACAATGTCCCAAACGTACCGAAGAGAGAAGCGGCATAGTTCTTCCATCCAGCCACTTGAAATCCCTGACGCATACATTGCACCAGGCAATCCCATTAAGAGCCATCCACTCATGTCTGATGCACCGGCAGATAAGGCGGCGACCCCGGGACCTAACGCCCGTCCACCCAACATGTAATCTCTGATGCTGCTTGTTCTCCGATACGCGATGATCCCAAGTAGGACCATCAGTGCCATGTACACGACGATGGACACTAAAATTCCGTTCATCAACATCCCCCCGAAAGATAATAAATATGAAAATGATTTCAGTGATTGAGTATCACTTTGTCAAAATATTGTCACAACAAGTGGGGAAAAGTAAAGATGTTTTTGATAGCTGGTCTTAAATTAACGGAACGTGCAAGAGGTGAGATGATCATTGACGAGACCGGTCGCTTGTAGGTGGGCATAAACCGTTGTCGGTCCTAAAAACTTAAACCCGCGTCGTTTGAGGTCTTTACTCAATTGTTCAGATAGTTCCGTCGTTGCGGGAACATCTTCAAGTCGATCCCATGCATTGATGATAGGTTCATGATCGACGAATGACCAGATGTATGAATCAAACGAGCCAAACTCTTCCTGTATTTTGATGAACTGTTTTGCATTATTGATCGACGCCTCGATTTTTCGACGATTCCTCACGATTCCGCTATCGGATAGAAGTCTTTTCACAACCTCATCGGTAAAGCTGGCAACTCGTTGTACCTCAAAGTTAGCATAGGCCAATCGATAATTTTCTCGTTTTCGTAAAATCGTGATCCAACTCAGTCCAGCCTGCGCACTCTCAAGGGTCAAACATTCAAAATGTTTCGTATCATCGTGTATGGGCTTTCCCCATTCCTTGTCGTGGTAGCTGACGTATAACGGGTCGGTACCGCACCATGGACAGCGAAAGATTCTTTCCAAATTCATCAGTTCCTTTTATGTAAAGTGTAGCATGTCTTGGCGGTTATACTTGCGAATCGACGGGTATACAGAGTGGGAATGGGGGACATTTAAAATGAGCGACTGGATGATTTCAGTAATCGAACAATATGGATACGTAGGAATCGCGTTCATGATTTTTATTGAGAACGTATTTCCGCCAATCCCTTCTGAAGTTGTTTTATTGTTTGGCGGTTTTTTTGCTGTGAAGACAAACCTTTCAATTATACTAGTCGTCGTAGCCTCAACGACCGGAGCTATACTTGGAGCAATTCTGTTATATGGAATGGGTCTATTATTCGATGTTGAACAGATTGAGAAATGGACGAAGCGATACGGAAAGTGGTTGCGTCTTGATATAGAGGATGTCAAAAAAGCAGATGCCTGGTTTGACCGATACGGGGGATGGATGGTGTTCTTTGGGCGATTGATGCCTGTCGTCCGAAGTCTCATTTCAATACCTGCGGGGATGTCGAATATGCCGTTTTTGAAATTTTTACTCCTCAGTACTGTGGGGACAGCCATTTGGAACACGATTCTCATATTGATAGGAATGAAGGTAGGGGAGAACTGGAAAGAAATTCTCACGTATCTTGATGCTTATTCCTACACGATTTACGGTCTGTTGCTGATCGGTATGGTAGGATACCTGACCTGGCGAAAAAAACGTCAACATAAAAAGACGGTAAAAGATTAACGGAGACGATAAAACAGGCGGACCGAGTCACGGTTCGCCTGTTCACTCTTATTCTTTTTTCTTGTCCGGCAATACTTTCGTGAGTGTCCGTTCCGTCTTTTCTGCCAAATATTCTGAGAAACGGAATAAGATGATCCCGACAATAGCGGATACAAAAATATAGAGACCGACAAACAAGTTGATGGCTCCGTTCGAAAGCGCGGTAAATAATATAGAGAATTCGCCACGTGGAGCGAGCGAAAATCCGGCCTCATTGGCCTGGATTCGTGTCAGACCGTATATTCTTCCTCCGACACGACCAACAATCCACTTCGATAAGACGCCCCACACAATCAGGACGAAGAATAGGGCGTTTACGATGACACCTTCCTCTAGATTGATTGAGATGCCAAATGAGATAAAGAAGATGGGTAAAAATAAGTCGCGAACCGGTACAGTCAATCGCTTGAGCGGTCTGACGTCGTGGATGTCCGCTAACATGATTCCAGCAATGAACGCACCTAAAATTTCGGACAAGCCAAACATTATCCCGATTCCGGCGAAAAAGAGAATAAGTCCGATTAAACCGATACTAGCATCATCCTGCCTAAGTAAATGTTTAGAAAACTTTTGCTGTCTAGATACGAAGTTTGATCCAATGAACAGCAGTATCCCGAATATGAGAAATCCTGTGAATACTCTTCCGATGTCACTCATGGCCACCGGTTCCTCTTGAATAATGAAAGGTGCAATCGTTAGTAATAGCGGTGCAAAAATATCCTCGAATATGAGTAAAGCGAGAACAAAGTCTTTAATATCTTCATGTTTTTCGGAATGGCGCTCAAGTAGCTTCGCCGAGATTGAAGAACTTGTCGCATACAATACGGCGCCGATTAAAAAAGCACGAGGGAAATCCAGACCAAACAGTAAGGCAATCCCAAATGAGACACCGAACGAAAGGATGATGTCAAGGACTCCTGCTTTCCATACTTTACGCATCCGTTTCCATAGCTGACGTAGGGGAAACTTAAGACCAAGCAAGAAAAACAAGAGGACGATTCCGATTTCACCCGCGACTTTGAATACCTCGTTTCCATCCCAGAAAAATCCAACGCCTACCCCGATGGCGATAAACGCCAAAATGCTAGGGAAGTATAGGCGTTCAATCAGAAGGCTGAATACGGAAATCAGAGTGAGCGACAATCCGAGCAACACGATGATGTTTAATCCATCCATAAGTCATCTCCTTTAACGATGGGGTTCAACTGTTTGATTGATTCCACTGATACTCCATCCCTACGGATTCAGGTCTTGAGTAATCAAAGCCGAACTGTCGATATAATCCATCTGCAGGGATATCCGCAATCAGACTGATGATGGCTGTTTCGTCTGCTTCAGTTAAAATCCAATCCATCATATGCTCCATAATCAACTTTCCAAGACCGAGTCCTTGGCATTCAGGGTCTACGACAATATCAACTAAATGAAAGACCATTCCGCCGTCACCTACGACACGCCCCATCCCCACAATCTCGTCATCTAAGTATAAACAGATCCCAAAAAGCGTATTCTTAAGTCCTTTGACCGTACTTTCATCAGACCGACGAGGCATTCCTGCCTTGACGCGCAACGCTTGATGCTGTTCCGGTGTTGGCGTTTCGACCTTTACTGTGACTTCATTGACCATACTAAAATCCCCCTCAACACAAGTTAATTTTACTTTCCCGATATATTGAATGAGTAAACCTTGATTTCTAAAAACGGCTGTCTGCATAATGAGAGAGGAGATAGGGGGGAATAGCAGATGTTAAACGGTCAATCACTCTTGCCGGCGATACGGGACATGCGTGATTTAGAACGCTTTTTATCAAGTGATCTCGAATTAGGCGTGTTATTGGAAATTCATATGAGTCGATTGGAATCCATCTTTAAATTACTGGGGAGCCATCACAAAAAGGTATTCATTCATATGGATCTGATACAAGGAATGAAAGCGGATGAATTCGCGACTGAATATATATGTCAAACATATAAACCGTTTGGCATTATCTCGACGAAAGGAAACGTAATCGTGAAGGCGAAGCAAAAAGGTGTCGTGACCGTACAACGCTTGTTTTTAATTGATTCACTCTCACTTGAAAAGAGTATTCGTCATATTGAACGTTCGAAACCGGACTATATCGAAGTATTACCTGGAATTGTGCCGAAATATATACAGCGTGTTCATGAAAGGACAGGCATTCCGGTATTCGCAGGCGGCCTAATCGAGACAGCGGAAGAAGTTCAAACAGCTCTTGATGCGGGAGCGAGTGTTGTTACGACCTCAAATCGAAAACTATGGTCCGACTAATCAGGATTTGGGTATACAGTCTTTTAGGAGGGATGAATGATGAAAGACGTGATGATTGTAACAGGTGTTAGTCAAGGAATTGGTTATGCGATTGCTCAAACTTTCGTAAATCAGTATGAAGTGATTGGGCTAGACATTGGAGAAGACCCAAACGTTGAAGGTATACATTTTTATCAGGTTGACCTTGGTGACAAGTCTGAACTCAAGCGTGTCTTCGAAGAGATTTATAACCAATTTGGTCGAGCCCATGTCTTGATTAATAATGGAGGCATCGCTTCACTGATCAAGCCGATTGATGAACTCGAGATTGACACGTTTAAACGAGTCATCGATGTCAATTTAGTCGGGACATTTAGTTGTTCAAAATACTTTTTAGAACTGAATAAAGATGAGTCGTACGGAAGAATCGTCAATATGGCTTCAACAAGAGCATCGCAAAACGAACCTCACTGGGATGCATATGGGGCTTCAAAAGGTGGAATCGTCAGTCTAACGTACTCGCTAGCCATCTCATTGAGCGAACGACCGATTACAGTAAATGCGATCAGCCCGGGGTGGATTCACACGTCTGATGAGTCGTTACGTGAGATCGATCATGAACAACATCCATCGGGTCGGGTCGGTGAACCGGAAGATATCGTCCGTGCGGTGCGCTATTTGATTGACCGAAAAAATGATTTTGTGAATGGACAAAACCTCATTGTTGATGGTGGTATGACGAAGAAGATGATATATGAAGAGTGATGAGACTTTTCACCTAATACCACTTTGTTTTTTAGGTTAATTATGCCTAATTTCGGGTAATAGATATTGGAGCTTTTATCCGAAAGAAGGGGGTACATGATATGAACCCGCTCATAGAAGAGGCCATTCGCTTTTCGTCTATACGTCACGGAGGACAGGATTGTAATGGTTCATCCATTCCATATTTGTCTCATCCCTTTTCGGTTGCTTTGCTACTCGAAACAGATCAACAACCACCGGCTGTCGTTGTAGCAGGTCTACTCCATGATGTGATAGAGAAGACCAACACGGAACCGCGCGAAATTTTATCAAAGTTTGGTCCTGATGTACTTCGCCTCGTTCTTGCGGTCTCAGAGGAAATTCGAGACTTGACCTGGGAACAACGAAAGCAAATGACCCTTCAACGCCTGTCAACGCTTCAATTCGATGAAGTTGCTCTGTTCGTGGCGGACAAGCTACATAATCTACGTTCCATTCGCTATGATTTAGAAATGGAAGGGATGAAGGTGTGGCAACGCTTCGAACGTTCGATGAGAGACCAATCTTGGTATTATCATGAGTTGTTGTTAGCGCTTGAACCATTTCGGAGCTCGACGGATTTGATTGGTTTATATGAACAAGAACTTCATTTGTTATTTTATGGTGAGAAGAATGCGAAGGATCGAAAAGTAAGACAATTACTCGAATCGATTGTCATTAATTTCGATGAGGACATCTGGATCCAGGAAGTGGCACCGCTTTGCCAGACCGCGTATGAGTTAAGAGAAATCGTTGTACGTGAAACATGTGATGAAGAAGAAGTTGCACGTTTCAGACAGCAACTGTACCAATCCGGTTGGACGGAACTTTCGTCACCATCAACGCTTACTGGCTTGAAGGAACTCGGTTATCGCACTGCACTTGATGTGAAGGATTTAGTCATTCTCATGCGTCACTCGATTGTCAACTAGATTTGTTCATGCTATAGTCAAATGGAAGATAAAAAGGGGAGTAGCGACCACATATGTGGTCGATGGGTCGTCATTACAGTGCGTCTGCACTCGGTCCATCGAGCTTTTACAAGTACGCAAGACCTTTTTATGGGCGTTTTTGTCGTCCATAAAAAGGTCTTTTTTGTTTATCCAAGGAGGAGAAAAAATGGTATTTGTTTATTTTTTATTAGCTGCGGCTATTACGGTCTTTGCCGCGATTAAATTATCCACTTACGCTGATGTCATGACAGAGAAGTCGAAAATGGGTGGGATGCTCATCGGAACCGTCCTATTGGCAGGGGCGACGTCGTTACCTGAAGTGACGACGAGTATTTCGGCCGTCATGATTAATAACCCCGATATCGCGATTGGGAATATGCTCGGGTCCAACTTATTCAATATTTTCATCTTAGCGATGTTCGACTTATATTTCCGTCAAAAACAACTGTTTAACTATGCGAGCCAGGACCATTTATACACGGCGGGGCTCGGCTTATTATTGACTTTCACGACATTGGTTGCTTTGATCGTCCGTGTTGATATGACGTTCATCGGAATCGGAATCGACGCGCTCTTGATTGCCATTCTCTATGCGATTGGAATTTACTATATCGGTAAGCAGCCGAAAGATCCGGTCGCTGAACAAGAAGTGGAGGAAGAAGTTGTCGTCAGTAAATATGAAGACATCACGTTAAAACGGGCAGTCGTTGGTTTTCTGATTGCTGCTATCATGATTATGGCAGCAGGTACAGCCCTATCGATCACAGGGGATCAGATTGCCGTCGTCACGGGACTCGGTTCAAGTTTTGTCGGAAGCTTTTTAATCGCCGCATCAACATCGTTACCAGAAGCAGTCGCTGTCTTCATGGCACTTAAACTTCGAAACGTAAACTTAGCGTTCGGTTCGATTCTCGGTAGCAATATTTTTAACATGCTCATCATCGCTATGTCAGATGTATTCTATCGCAACGGTTCGATTCTGGCAGATGTCTCGACGTCTCATCTCGTCTCTGCGGTCGGAATCACGATTCTGTCCATCCTTGTTATGTATAGTGTGCTCCGTCAAAATGTCACGTCGAAAGTTCGGTATGCGATACCTTCACTACTCGTCTTAGTCGTTTATTTTGTTTCTTCCTATTTGATTTTCATCGGATGATTTTGTAGCATCAGCCTCGTGCTGATGCTTTTTTTGTTGGCATGCGAATCCGTTCCATCGGGTATAAGGGAAGGGAGAGGAGGGGTGGCGATGCAAATGCATAAAGTAGAAGCACGTCAAGCGTATACGATTTTAATTCCTGCCTATAACCCTGATGATGCACTCGTCACACTCGTTGAGAAGTTGAGAGCAAATGGATTTTTATCGATTATCGTTGTCAATGACGGTAGCGGTGCTTCAGCACAATCGACCTTTGATGCAGTGACACCTTTAGTTGATCAAGTATTGACCCATGATCAGAATCAAGGGAAAGGGGCTGCTTTGAAGACAGGATTAAAATATATTGTAAATACGTATCCTAATCGTTTAGGGGTCATCACGGTCGACGCCGATGGACAGCACCTGCCTGAAGATGTTGTCAACGTATATGAGGAAGGTGTGAATAAGCCGCACCATCTCATCATGGGATGTCGTGATTTTAGTGGGGAGGAGATTCCATTTCGAAGTCGATTTGGGAATCAGGCGACAAGGCTCGTTATGTTGATTGGGAGCGGATTAAAACTGAAAGATACTCAGACCGGGTTACGTGCGATCCCGATGCGATACGCGAGACAATTATTGGACATTCCGGGAAGTCGATACGAGTTTGAGATGAATATGCTCACGTTCACGAAACGGCTACAGGTCCCAATTCAACAAACGACCATTCAGACGGTTTACGAGAACGAAAATGATTCATCTCATTTCAGACCGATACTCGACTCGATTTTGATTTACCGAATGTTCTTGATGTATTCGATATCGTCAGTCGCTTCGTTCCTTGTCGATGTTGGAGTATATGCAGTCTTCATCTATTTATTATCCCCGTACTTCGATACAGCCCATGTCATCGTTGCAACGGTACTCGCACGAGTCATTTCCTCTCTATTCAATTATTTTGTCAATCGAAAAGTAGTCTTCCATTCGAAGGCACGTCGATCACTTTCCAAGTATTTTGGACTCGTCGTTCTCCAAATGGCGATCTCGGCACTATTGGTTTATCTTCTGTTTCTCCTATTTAGACAAGGAGAAGTCGTCTTGAAAATTATCGTGGATAGCTTTCTCTTTTTCATCAGTTATTATGTTCAAAAACGATGGATTTTTAAAAAATAACCGGTCATGATTTCATGACCGGCAGCTTGTTGACGAACCAGGTCGCATCTTGCGACCTGGTTCGTCCTTTTTTGTGGTTCCCGGTTTCTTGAGGCGTTCTGCCCCCATAAAATTGAAGAAATGCTATGTAGACAGTCTTTTCTGGCCAACAGATTGGCCAGCTTCTTCATGTTTTGTGCGGTGGCTGCCACCAGATTGGCGCGTTGGACCTTCTTGATCCCCCTGTAGAAGGTGAAACGGAGCCCGTGGAGCTCTTTCCCGTCGGCGAACGAGCGCTCGACCGTCTGTGGACGAAGCCGATAGAGATATTGTCCGGAAGCCGAGAGGCGGTTCGCGTTCACCGCTTCGCGTTCACCGCTTCGCGGTAGGGTTCGTCGATGTGTCGGGTGATGTCGCGACGGTGTGATTTGCTGGATGTACATTTCTCAAGGAGCGGGCAGTTCCGGCAGATGGCGGGGTCGGAGACATAGTGATGGTAGCCGTGCCGATCCGTCGTCTGGTAGGTGAGGCGCTGACGCGCCGGACAGATGTACACGTCCTCTTCCGGGACGTAGGTGTACCGTGTCTTGCGGAACATCCCCTTTTTCCCGCCGAAGCGCCGACGGGCGATGACGGCGAATATGCCGCGTTCGGTCAGCGCCTTCGCGATCTCGGTCGTGTAATACCCGGCATCGAGCGCGACCGCCTCGAGCGGGAAGCTGGATTGTCAACACTAAACTAGACAGTTTTTAAGAGGTGTCTCTGTTTGTACTCTTTCGGCGTCAGGTATCCCAGTGTTCCTTGAATTCGAATATGATTGAACCAATGGATGTAGTCCCGTAATTCACGGTCGAGGACCGTCAAACTCGAAAAACTCCGTTTTCTGACGAA
>NZ_JACSKX010000024.1:0-11509 GCF_018617835.1 Exiguobacterium sp. s101
TGATATAGCTCTTAAATTGACGAAGCTTGCGCTTCATTCAAAAATTGTAAAACTTTTTTTGCCTCATCGTTCAGTTTTCAAAGTTCGTCAGTTTAAATGGTGGGCCTAAGTGGACTCGAACCACCGACCTCACGCTTATCAGGCGTGCGCTCTAACCGGCTGAGCTATAGGCCCATAAAAAAAGAATGGTGCACCCTGAGAGATTCGAACTCCCGGCCTTTAGATTCGTAGTCTAACGCTCTATCCAGCTGAGCTAAGGGTGCGTATGGTGCGGTCGAGAGGACTTGAACCTCCACGGTGTTAACCACCACTAGGCCCTCAACCTAGCGCGTCTACCGATTCCGCCACGACCGCAGCGTATAAAGTTAAAAGAAAAATGGTGAGTCATGCAGGGCTCGAACCTGCGACCCTCTGATTAAAAGTCAGATGCTCTACCAACTGAGCTAATGACTCAAATAAAAGCTGGGCTGGAAGGGATCGAACCTTCGCATGTCGGAATCAAAATCCGATGCCTTACCACTTGGCTACAGCCCAACGTAAATGGCGGTCTTGACGGGATTCGAACCCGCGATCTCCTGCGTGACAGGCAGGCATGTTAACCCCTACACCACAAGACCAGATTACGTTTTTATTTGAAATGGTGGAGGATGACGGGATCGAACCGCCGACCCCCTGCTTGTAAGGCAGGTGCTCTCCCAGCTGAGCTAATCCTCCATATATGGTGACCCGTACGGGATTCGAACCCGTGTTACCGCCGTGAAAGGGCGGTGTCTTAACCGCTTGACCAACGGGCCGATATTATGTGTCTTCTAAGTAATTTTAAGTGGCGGAGACGGAGGGATTCGAACCCTCGCACCGGTTTCCCAGCCTACTCCCTTAGCAGGGGAGCCCCTTATAGCCTCTTGGGTACGTCTCCAAAATAAAATGGCTCCGCAAGTAGGATTTGAACCTACGACCTACCGGTTAACAGCCGGTTGCTCTACCACTGAGCTATTGCGGAACGTTGCTTGAACTTATCGAAGTAACGATTTATATTGTAACCGCAAACCAGAAACCTGTCAATCACTTTCTTAGAAAAACGTTTATTTCGCATGTCGTCTCTCGGCGACTTCTATAAGATATCACGGCATAAAAAGACCGTCAACACTTTTTCTGAAAAAAAGCAGGCAAAATGAAAAACATTTTACCTGCTCCGAGTTTCTTCTTATTAACTGTTCGGCTTAACTGTTCGGCGTAAGCATCGTCAAACTAATTCGTCCACGATTCACATCGACTTGTTCAATCCATACAGTCACGATGTCACCGACCGAAACGACATCTAACGGATGCTTCACGTAACGATTCGACAATTTCGAAATGTGGACTAGTCCATCCTGCTTCACGCCGATATCGACAAATGCACCGAAATCAATGACGTTTCGGACAGTTCCTTGGAATTCCATCCCTACTTTAAGATCTTCAAGGCTCATAACATCTGTTCGTAGTAACGGCTTTTGAATATCTTCACGCGGATCACGACCCGGTTTGGCTAATGATTTTAAAATGTCTTCTACTGTCGGAAGACCCGCATCTAATCGCTCACTCAATGCACGTGCGTCGACTTGCTGTAGACGTTCTCGAAGCTCGGCTGTTCCAACCTCTGATTTAGAGGAGCCGATTTCTTTTAGAATCGATAACGCGAGCGGGTAACTTTCCGGATGAATCTCAGTTTGGTCAAGAACATCCTTCCCGTTCATGATTCGCAAGAACCCAGCCGCTTGTTCGAACGCCTTTGCTCCGAGACGTGGCACCTTCTTAATATCCTTTCTCGTTTCAAAGCGTCCATTCTCTTCACGGTATGACACAATATTTTTTGCCGTCGTCTTGTTAAGTCCCGATACGTATGTCAATAAAGACTCGGAGGCACGGTTGACATCAATTCCGACCATGTTGACCACGCTTTCGACGACAAATTCTAAGGATGCCTTCAGTTTATTCTGGCTCACGTCATGCTGATATTGTCCGACACCGACTGATTGCGGGTCGACTTTGACAAGTTCCGCCATCGCATCCTGGATTCGGCGTGCGATCGAGACGGCTGACCGTTCCTCGACTTTTAAGTCCGGAAATTCACTTCGTGCGACTTCCGATGCCGAATACACACTCGCCCCTGCTTCGTTCACAATCGCATAAGCGATGTCACGCTCTGCTTTCTTCAACCAGTCGGCGACGAATTGTTCTGTCTCGCGTGACGCAGTCCCGTTCCCGACGACGATGACCGAAATCGGATATTTCTTCGCGAGTCTCGTCAACACTCTCTCGGCTCCAGCGATATCATGTTTCGGTGCCGTCGGATAAAAGACACCGACTTCTTCGACTTTTCCGATTTCGTTAACGACTGCCCACTTACAACCCGTCCGATATGCCGGATCAATCCCTAAGACGACTACTTCGCGAAGAGGTGGCTGCATATAGAGCTGCTTTAAGTTTTTCGAGAAGACATCGATTGCTTGTTCTTCTGCCTTCTCTGTCAACTCACCACGAATCTCCCGTTCAATTGCCGGGAAGACAGATTTTTTATAAGCCTCTATCACAGCCGCTTCGACAATTTCACGCTTCTCTTTCGGCAGTCGTTCATATGTACGGAGGGTCTGATCCATGAAGCGCGTCTCGTCAAATATCACTTTTACTTGAAGAACGTCGGTACGTTCTCCACGGTTCAAGGCGAGTACACGGTGTGGGACGATGCCAGCGATTTTTTCTTCATATTCATAGTACTGTGCAAAAATCTCTTTCTCGTCCTCCGCTTGTTTTTTCTTCTTCGAGCGCAAGAGCCCTTCTTTGCGTACGCGGTCACGGAGCATCTGTCTCAATTTCGCTTCCTCGCCCCATTCCTCCCCGATGATGGCACGAACGAGTGGCAACGCTTCTTCTACTTCGACGTCTTGAGCGAGTTCTTTTAACGCCTCTGATGAATAAGATGACTTGTCACGGAACCAGTCTGCGAGTGGTTGCAACCCTTTCTCGCGACCTTGTTCCGCTTTCGTGCGTCGTTTCGGACGATACGGTAAGTAGATGTCTTCAACTTGTTGAAGTGTCGTCGCCACCTCTAATGCTTTCGTTAATTCAGGCGTGTTCTTTTCCAACTCTTCTAATTTGGCAAGGACATCCACTTTACGTTTTTGTAGACTCTCTTCATATTGAAGGGCGTCTAAAATCCCTTTGATTTCGACTTCATCCAGATTTCCCGTCATTTCTTTCCGGTAACGGGCCATGAACGGAATGGTCGCCCCTTCGGACGCGAGCTGTTGTACCGTCTCAACTTGGTTCCCTTTCAAGTTTAACGCTTTAGCCACTTTCGCAATCACTTGAATCACTTCCTTTTTTGATTTCTTCCAAAGTGTAGCAAACATTCAAACAAAAAAGCGACGACTCGATTAGTCATCGCTTGAGAATACTTCATTGAGTGGGACTTTGATGGCTTCACGCAGCTTTTCGAGTGCTCGCCGCTGCAAACGGGAGACGTGCATCTGCGAGATGCCGAGAAGTTCTCCAGTCTCTTTTTGGCTCATGTTCTTATAGTAGGCACATTCTAAGATAGCACGTTCCCGCTCATTTAAGACGTTGAACGCTTTTTCTAAAATGAGACGTTGGTCGACTGATTCATACCCACGTTCTTGGCTACCGACTAAATCGAGTAGTGTGACCGTACTGCCTTCGTTATCCGCTTCAATCGAACTATCGACTGACAAAGCCTGATAGCTCTTGCCCATCTCGAGCGTCTCAAGAATTTCTTCATCCGATACACCGAGATGATCGGCTATCTCATCGATTCGTGGCGAACGTTGTAATTCGGTCGTCAATTCTTCGACTGTCTTCTTAATCTTCGGGCCGAGCTCTTTGATTCGACGAGGCACGTGGACACTCCACGTCTTATCGCGAATAAATCGTTTGATTTCTCCGATGATGGTCGGAACCGCAAATGATTCAAAGCTGCGACCAAACTCTGGGTCAAATCGACGAAGTGCCGCTAGTAATCCAATCATCCCAACCTGTACGAGATCGTCGTGAATCGCCCGTCCTCGCGAGAATTTGCGAGCGAGCGCTTCGACGAGGTCTGAATAGCGATTGATGAGTAGCATTTGCACTTCTTCGTTTTGGTCATCTTGTTGGTAGCGTTCAATCCACTCTAGTACCTCATCATCACTGTGATGGCGTTGTTGAGATTTTGCTGGCACTCTGATCCACCTCGTCCCTGTTAAGGAGTTTTGTCATCGTCACTTTGACACCGTTGTCTTTATTGATCGAGACATCATCCATTAACGCTTCGATAAGGAAGAGACCAAGTCCTCCCTCGCGGAGCGATTCAATTTCCGTCGTCTCTTCGACCGGAGTCGCTTGACGCTTCACATCATCCGCGAACGTCTTGCCTGAATCTTCAATCGTGATTTCAAGACGATCTGCATACACGCCACACGAGAGTTTGACTTCTCCATCCTGATGTTCTTCATAAGCATGTTGCACGGCATTGCCACATGCTTCCGAGACCGCGATTTTAATATCCTCGATCTCGTCGTACGTATATCCCATACGGTTAGCGATTCCTGAAACGACTAATCGAACCACACCGACATATTCTGGTTTGGCCGGGAACGTCATGACCGTCTGTTCAACATTGTTCATTGCGTGCCACCTCTTACATTCGAATTAATAGAAAGAAGTTTGTGAAGACCCGTCAATTCGAATAGACGATTGACTCGATCCGTGACCCCGACAAGTGACAACTCTTTTTCGTTACGCGTGGCAATCTTCAATGCCCCAACGAATACACCAAGACCTGTCGAGTCCATATACTCCACTTCGTCTAAATGAACGACCACATCTTGTTCACTGATGGCCGGATGCAATACTTCTTTCAATTTTGGTGCAGTATATGTATCCACTTCCCCGGATACGTAAAGGTGTAATTGTTCTCCAATGACTTGCTCGCGAATCGCTAAATCCATTGTCTATTCCCCCCTAAATGTCCGTACAGATAAATTGAGTACGATTAATTTTAATTCCCCTCTGACGAAATTTTAAACCATTTTCTTAAAAAATATTTTTTAAAAAAGACCGATACCTATGTACCAGTCTTGATCTATGTAAGGCTAGAGCGGGATCAATCCCATACTAATCTCTAGCGCTCGGTCAACTTTATGCATCGTCTCATCATCGAGATGAGTGACTTTATCCGTCAGACGACGCTTATCAATCGTTCGAATCTGTTCAAGTAAAATCACAGAGTCTCGTTCGAGTCCGTGCTTCTCTTGATATACTTCCACATGAGTCGGCAGTTTTGCTTTTTGAATCTGAGCTGTAATCGCAGCGACAATGACGGTCGGGCTAAAGCGATTGCCGATGTCGTTCTGTACGATGAGAACGGGTCGAACGCCACCTTGCTCTGAGCCGACTACGGGCGACAGATTCGCATAAAATACGTCACCACGCTTTACGATCACTCTGCTCACACCCCACTTACTTGACGTAAGAGAGCATGTTCGGCTTCGGCTTCAATCGTTAGCATCTCTTCTGCCATATTCAAGTTAAACGCGGCCATCTCTTGATAGCCTTTCGCCAATTCTTCACGCAGTGTTTGTTGTCGATCAGCAATTTCTTTAGACAAGTATGTCACTACATCGTTCAAGGACAGTGTTTCACGGTCTTTCATCGAAATCGGACCCCCTTGTTGCGAGAACCGATCTGGGACGGATGCTAGCGCACCCGCAGTTCGCTGCTTCAACATCTTACACCTCCAGAATCGTTTCATGGACTGGCGGAAAATCTCCCGCGTTCTTTATCAATATAACACGCAGGAATGGGAAAATATAGAGAATTCGAGAAAGAATTCAGATAATTTCACACGATTTTTGATTCACACATAGCGACGCGGCAATCGGCTCGTAAATTGACAGACAATCTCATAGTTGATGGTTCCTAGATGTGACGCGAGTTCATCAATGGCGACATTTCCACCGATGAGTGTCACATCCGTACCGACTGGGAACTCTTTTGGGAGACGAATCATGAAACGGTCCATGCAGACGCGCCCTACGATTGGACAACGAACGCCATCCACCTCGACCTCAAATCCGTTCGCCTTCCGTAACCAACCGTCCGCATAACCGACCGGGACCGTACCGATCCATTCATCGGCCGACGTCGTATAGGTCGCGCCGTAACTGATTGTTTGACCTGCCTCAAGTTGTTTCACCTGCATGAGCTGACTTTTTAAAGTGAAAGCTGGGCGCAGAAATGAATAGAACGTCTCCATCTCACCTGACGGATATAATCCATAAAGCGCGATACCGACACGAACCAAGTTGTAAGGAACATCTTGAGCCGCCATTCGGATGGCTCCGGCTGAGTTAGACGTATGAATATAACGGAATCGCTCGTGTAGACCCATCATCAACCGTTCGAATCGCTCTTGTTGCGTATAGTACAAGTCGCTATCTAGTTCATCGGCTGTCGCGAAATGGGTGTAAATCCCTTCCACCCTAATCGAGTCAGTCGCTTCCTCTAGTAAGGCATCCAACTGTTCACGGGTGCGCAGACCGAGACGTCCCATCCCTGTATCGACTTTGATGTGAACCTTCAAAGGCTTTTCTTCTATATAAGGAATTGCCTCTTTTAACCATTCGGCTGAAAAGACGGACAACGTGATGCCCCGTTCTGCCGCAGCTCCGGCATATTCAGGGAATTGCGCCTCCATAACGAGAATGGGTGCCGTGATTCCAGCATCGCGAAGCTCAATCGCTTCCTCAAGTAAAGCGACCCCAAGCATCGTTGCCCCATTCTCAAGTGCAATCTCCGCTACTTCAACCGCCCCGTGACCGTAGGCGTTCGCTTTGACAACCGCCATGATGTCTTGTGGGATACGTGTTGATAATTCTTTTATATTATGGGCGATGGCCGCCCGATCAATCTCGATTCGACTAGGACGAAACATGTTGCCCCTCCTCTTCTAAGATGACTTGCGCGACCGCATACGCTTGACTATGACTGATGCTGACATGAATCCGACCTGAAAACGGTGCGGTCATGACAGGCCGTCCTGTCTCATCTGGTAAAATTTCAATATGACGCCACGATAAACTGTGTGCAATGCCGGTGCCAACCGCCTTGGCATAAGCCTCTTTTGCGGCGAAACGACCTGAGACAAACTCGATTTGACGCGGTAGCGGGTACTGTTGAATAAACTCATATTCCGCTTCGGTGAGCAGGCGCTTTAAAAAACGCGGTTGTTTCATCGAGCGAGCCATCCGATCAAGCTCGACGATATCGATTCCGATTCCTACAATCACAGGACACTCGCTCCTTTCCTTTTTTCCTCGTTTCCTTATACAATTGAGGAAAGAGGTGATGTTATGTTTAGTCGTACTGAAAATGTACAAACGTTTGTACGGGCATATCCACTCGTAACGCTGTTCATTGTAATCCAACTCCTTGTGTTTGTCATCGATTCTTTCGCTCCTGGTTTACGAATCGTTGCGACGGGTGGGTCGTTCCATTTGGCACTCGCGGACGGACAATGGTACCGCTTGGTCACGGCCAACTTTATTCATTTAAGTCTCGGCCATTTATTGTTCAACTCGTTCGCGCTGATCATCTTTGGGCCAGCGATGGAAAGAATGGTCGGTCATGTGAAATTTGCCCTGTTTTATGTATTGGCCGGAGCTCTTGCCAACTTGCTCACCTACTTCACCGTCAGCAATTTATTTTATCTACAAGCTGGTGCGTCAGGTGCAATCTTGGCCATTCTCGGATTTTACGTGTTCATCGGCCGCTTCCGTCGCACGTTGATGTATAGCCAGGATGCCCGCTTGGTTTATATCTTCGTTGCTATCAGCGCTGTCTTCACATTAATCGGTTCAAATGTGTCGCTTTGGGGGCATGTGTATGGTTTCCTCTCAGGATTTTTACTTGCCCTACCACTCTCACGGTTTGCCGTTCCGTATACACGGCCCGCTCACTATGGAAAGTATAAGCAACGCTCGTACGCACCCCCTGTTATTCATTCTGGGGATGGAAAGTGGTTTTTCTACATTATTATCGGACTAGCCATCTTCGGATTATTGGCACAATTCCTATGACAAAGATACAAAAAACGGCCAAGCGAAATTGCTTGGCCGTTTGCTTAAATTTGATTTTTATGACGAGCCTCTTGAAGCACGTCGACTAAATCCTTCACGTCTTCGACAAGGTTTTGAATCGTATCTTGGTTTTCTTCGTAGAGCGATTTCCATTCCATGACACGATCTTTCAAGTTCCCTTTCGATGAGGCTTGAAGACCGACTGCATGGGCTTCTGTCGATATATTCGATGACTTCAACTTCGACTTAATGCCTTTTAATCGTCTTACTTGTTGATCGCGCGTTTCGCTATGGAGAAGTGATGCTGCTGCGCCGATTACTGCACCCGCAGCCATCCCCAACCAGAAATAATTCTTGTTCATAAAAATCCTCCCCTAACATGACGTTATCTTTTATTATAGATTATCTGACTCGGTGACGACATAGTGTTTTATGACAGGACCTGACCCACGTTGTTCCACGGCCCGTTTCAACCGGTCTTCGAAGACTGCGTAATCCGCCGTATCTCGGAAATGTTTTCCACCAGACGTGAACTGAATGAAGACGACAGCATGGTGGTCGTCCGGGTCAACCCCGAGACGATAAGCCGAAAAACCTTCATGTCCGACACCGAGGGGCGCCTTTTCAGTCAATAGTTGATGAAATAACAGAGAACGGGCATTCTCATCCGCCGGGATGTTCGCATACAAGATGTTTCCTTTTTTCACGAATTCCCCTGATGTCTCTTCAATTTCAAACACTTTGCCACTTTTGAACGGGGATTTGTCCCCCTCCGCGAGTAAAATCGTCTCATGTCCATTCGCCGCGATGACACCCGGTTCTTTCCGAAGGCGCTCCGCCACGCTACCTGACGCGAACGTCATATAAAGTTTAGACAAGTCCTTCACACCCTTTCGCGAGTGTAATGTCTTTCTCCGTGATACCACCTTCGTCATGAGTCGATACGGTCAAAGTTACATCCCGATACTCGATTAAGATGTTTGGGTGATGATCGAGTGACTCAGCCAAATCCGCTACTAGATGTACGAATTGGATGGCTTCCGGGAACGTTTCAAGGCGGTAAGTCTTTTGAATCTCCCCATTCACTTCTTGCCAACCGCTTAAGCGTGACAGTTCGTCTGTCAATTCACTTTGTGATAATACCATCGTCACAATCCCCTTTCCCTATACGGTCTACTTGTCTTATTCTACCCAAACCGAAGAAAAATAATCTTCCGCGCATGATGTATAATGATTTAGAATGAGATGGATAGCCATCATTTTGATTATGAGAGGAGCATCTTCTATGCGCGCATTGATTGTTATTGATTATACATTTGATTTTATCGCAGACAGTGGTCGTTTGACTTGTGGGAAACCCGGGCAAGACATTGAAGAACGGATTGTCGAATTGATTGAAACGTTCTCGACAGAAGACTATGTCGTCGTTGCGAACGATGTCCATGATGCAGGCGACACGTTCCATCCAGAGACGACGTTGTTCCCACCCCACAACATTCGCGGAACAGAAGGTCGTGAATTGTACGGAGCTGTGAAAGAAGCATCCAAAACGGCAGACCACTGGATTGATAAGACACGGTATAGCGCGTTTGCCGGAACGGACCTTGACTTGCGTCTTCGGGAACGCGGCATCACAGAAGTTCATCTTGTCGGTGTCTGTACGGACATCTGCGTGCTCCACACAGCCGTAGATGCCTACAATCTTGGTTATCAAATCGTCGTCCACGCCGACGCCGTCCAAAGTTTTAATCCGGTCGGTCACGAATGGGCGCTCGAACATTTCGTCACGACACTCGGTGCGACCGTCGTCGGAAAGTGACGTAAAACAGAAAGGAAAATATATGTTACATCGCAATTTAGCACTTCATACGGACCTTTACCTTCCACGTTGGATGTATATCTACTGGAAGCAAGGTCGTCATAATGAACGGGTCGTCTTTGACCTTTACTATCGTTCAAATCCGTTTAGCGGCGGTTATGTCGTCTTTGCCGGACTCGAGAACATCGTTCACTATTTAGAGAACGTCTCGTTCACAGAAGAAGATATCGCCTACTTGAAACAACAACTCAGGTTCGAAGATGAATTCGAAGACGTCTTACGAAACTTTAAGTTCACTGGTTCACTATATAGTGTCCGTGAAGGAGAAGTCATCTTCCCACACGAACAAGTCGTTCGAATCGAATCGACCATCTTTGAAGCAAAATTGTTCCAAACAGCGCTGCTCAATATCGCGAACCACGAATCCCTCATCGCCACGAAGTATGCTCGAATTCGTCAAGCCGCACCGAACGAGACATTGCTCGAGGGCGGTGCACGCCGTGCGCAAGGGGTCGATGCTGCCTATTACGGCACACGTGCCGCTTACATCGCAGGTTTCGATGTGACAAGCCTCGTCTCTGCCGGACGTGATTTCGATGTACCGACAGGAGGGACGATGGAACATGCGGACATTCAGTTCCATGATGATGAATTGAGCGCATTCCGTTCATTCGCTGAGATGTACCCAGACAACACGAGCCTTCTCATCGACACATACGAT
Organism: Exiguobacterium sp. s101; assembly: GCF_018617835.1. NCBI lineage: Bacteria > Bacillati > Bacillota > Bacilli > Caryophanales > Exiguobacterium > Exiguobacterium sp. s101. Next base: position 10,655 of record NZ_JACSKX010000024.1, read on the forward strand.
ACTCTTAAATCCGGTCTTCCGAATGCAATCACGGTCGCGAAAGAACTTGAGGCAAACGGACACCGCCTCAAGTCTGTACGACTCGACTCCGGAGACCTCGCCTATCTGTCGAAACGTGCCCGGAAAGCATTGAATGAAGCCGGTCTCGACTATGTTAAAATCGTCGTCTCTGGTGATTTAGATGAGTACGTCATCCAAGACTTACGAATGCAGGGCGCCGAAGCCGATACGTTCCTCGTTGGGACGCGTGGGATCACAGCTTATGAACAGCCGGCACTTGGTATGGTATATAAACTCGTCGCACGAGAAGATGAGACGGGTGAGTTGAAACCGGTCATCAAAGTGTCTTCTTCCAAAGTGAAGACAACGACGCCTCATAAAAAAGAATTGTACCGGATCATCGATAAGGAAACGAAAATGTTCAAAGGGGATTACATCGCCCTTTCTGACGAACCGGTTGATTCATACACAGAGATCGACTTAATCGATGTCCGTGACCCAGCCTTTAAAATCAAGACACGTAACTTCAACGTCAAACGCTTGTTGCAGCCAGTTTTCCTCGATGGGAAACGAGTATATGACCTACCGAGCACGACCGAGATTCGTACTTACCACCATGAGCAGATGAACGGTTTTTGGGAAGAGTATAAACGCCTTCGCCTGCCGGAAGTTTACTCGGTGACGTTCAGTAAACCACTTTGGGATCTAAAACTTGATATGATTCGCAAAACGCGAGTTCCAAAATAAAAAAGGTTGTGGGTGCATTTGAACTGCCCCATAAAAGTTGGACATGAAAAATCCAACTTTTATGGGGTGTTTTTTATGACCAAATATTCAAAGGCATTGAAAGTCCAA
>NZ_JACSKX010000025.1:0-9202 GCF_018617835.1 Exiguobacterium sp. s101
TGCTGATCATTGAAATCAGGAACAATTTCAATGTTTTGAAGTTCGGATATTTTAGTCTCAGGATTACTGTGGTGCTTTAATAGAAAGACGTGAACTTTGCTTGAAAAAAACTCGAATTGGTCTATTAATTGATCAATACTGCTATCATCTGAATATTCTAGCCTTTCTGCTAATAATCTCTTTAAAATGACAATTTGATCTAAATCATTGAAAAGGCTTTCTACAGGAAGAGTTGAATTTTGCATGTTTAAATCCCCTTAATATTATGTTCATTCCCCTATGATTTTATTCTATCAACTACATTTTGCTGACGATAAATTTATTACATTATTTTTTAGAGCTATCTTTTTCTACAATTACTATTGTAAGGCAGTCTCGTGGTATTGTTCATACCATTGCATACGTTCGTGGGTTGAAACTTTGCACCAACAAAGCCTATTACTTATTAAATTTTAGAATAGTCTATGGTGTACCCTGCAGCTGATAGTTCTCTACAGAGTGATAATTTCCATGCTCCTGCCTCATCATATGATTCATATACAACACCAGAAATATCGTTAGGTAACTCAATAGAGCCTTTATTCAAAGCAATGACCCTTTTGCGTCCTAATTTCGCTGTAAAATATCCATGTTCAAATACAACATTTTGCCTTGCTCGAGGCTTAGGCATTGAATCTGCTTTTTGTATTGAACTGCCTAGATCACACGGCGTATACAGAATAATAGCGAATCCTACGTTTGAGTAAGATTCAATTTTCTCGATAATTGTACTCCCTTGGTTTATCTGCTCGTGCAAAATTATGGCTTCGATACCTTGCCTTTCAATAAAGCGAGCGACCTCATTTTTTAATGCGCTATCATGACCGTGTACTATAAATACTTTCTTATTTTCTTGAGGGTTGAGGTATTCATTAATAGGTTCCGATATAATTTCGGCATTGGATTTCACGACATGATTTTCAGAATTGTGTTCTGAGAAAGCCTCTTTTAAAATTTGTTGATTGGACGTTATGTACTTATTTGTTTCTGGTGCTATCTGCCCGAATTTTTCATCTAGTTCAATTTCAGTTAAGACACCTCTTAAGCAAGTCAGCGCACTAGTCTTTAAATCTTTAAAAGCTTGTATCATGTTTCTGTTATTAGCTACTTCATCGTCGATGAATAATAATATCCTTCCTGCATCTTCAATACGTTTTAATTTTTCATCAGCATCTGAAGTTATCCTTGGTAATGTGACTCTAAGTTCCTCAATAATACTTTGCTTTGCTGCAGCGCTGTATTCGGATTTGATGATGGTTGTCATCAAATTCTGGATAACCTCTCTTTTTAACCCATTCATTTCACTACTCATGAATATCCTCCCTAAGCTCAATAAGATAACTAGATATTTTTATTTTATTCTTTTAAGTGGCATTCAAATAGAGTTCAAAGAGCATAAGCGTTTTTTGCTATCACATACCGTGTTAGGCCATGCAGAGCCTGCCGAAACCGTGATAGCGCCAAAACTCCGTAAATGGCACGAAATGTGCCGATAAATCAGCGGTCTGGCACGTTTTGTGCCGCCTTATTCCGCTCCGTTTCGCCCCATCAACTTGTCAAGCCATGAGCGTTTTACAGGCGCTACTTCTGCTACATCCTTCTTTCTAGTGTTCTCTTCAATTGCCGCTAAAGACTGCTGTAAAGCTAATTCTTTGTTCTCCTCGTGCTGTTCCAAACGCGCTATGCGTTCTGACATTGAGTTCATCAACTGCAACTGTTCAGCGTTTTGACGCTTTAGTTCCTCGTTATCCTGTGACAACTTTTGTAGCGCCAATAAAAGGTCCTCGTTCGGTATCGCCGGCAAGTTTTCGCCTGCTATATCGGTAGCGGTTCGGACACTTTGTCGACTATTGAGCGTTGATACAGCGTCTTTCGCGGCACTTGTAACCGTAGCGCCACCCATAGCTTTCAACTTCTGAAATTCGCGCATGAGCGCCAGATCAGCGTCATCGTAAATCCGTCGTCCGTGCGTATCATGGCGGAACTTGTGCCCAGCGTCCTGCAAGAGTAGCGCCCATTTCCGTAACGTCGACGGCTTGATTTGTAATTCGTCGCACAACTGTGCGCTTTTGTAGGTTGTTCTGTCGATTCCCACTGCTATGTACCTCCCCATTTAGTGTTTTATCGGCGCTATATGTCACTAGCTTATCATGGTGTGAGAGACATAAATACAAAAAAGACGGCCGTAGCCGTCTCTCTTAGTGAAATAACAAGGATATAAGCAGAGGCACCAAGATAACAAGAATCGTAAAAATGTCAGCTACAAATGACAGCACATTTCGAAATCGACTGGTAGGATCAGTGACCCACGTTACATAGCTTTTTTTGATTCTGATAGTGAAGTACTTATCTTTACCGTTATCTTTAGTTTGTCTGCACATTTGAATATTCATCCTCCATTATCCAAAGTGCATCTTGATTATATCACCCACTTCAGCAAGAACAAAATCACGACAGTGCCCATTTACGCACCTTCCATTTTGGAGGTGCTTTTTGGGGTCTATCGACGATAACGAGCGGCGGCGCAACGGTCGGGGAGGCGCGCATTAACCATGACGGTATCGTTGTCGGGCTATTCCAGCGTCATTTTGGAGACCAGTTCGCGGCAGTCGAGACGCTAAAAGAGCGCCACATCCCCGTGATCAGTGCAACAATCGCAGAGGCGGCTATCGAGTTGTTGATTAACGCTTTTACCTGTGAGATTACCGATGAGCACGGCAACAACGGCAAAGCGACGTTTGATTGCGACGGGCTACGGTTGACTGGTGAGCGCCATGAGGCGATTGAGCGGTGGTTGGCGGGGCTTGAAGTGCCGGTAGTGGCGGAATATGGCGCTTGAATTACCTTTGTAGGGGGTATTGACTAGTGAGTATAAAGTCGATATTATATAACGCCCTGTTATATTTTCTTGCTATTTTGGATAATATTTTATACGATTATCGTGTATCATGATTATGTGATACGGGGGATTTTCAGTGATTTTGAGTACAAAAAACCGCCACATTTTGCGAGAATGCAGCGGTAAAGCGGGAAGATATATTCTTCTCGAAGAGCGACGTTGCACTCCTCGTCTCTACGACGATTTGCAACAGCGTTGTCCCTCTCATCCAAAGCTAGGAGACAACAACTCAAAAAACTAACTTAAGCAGTGATAAAGCGCGATCAGGGTTTGCGAGACTCTTGATCGTCTTTTTCTTTGCTCGTTCGCTGGCTGCCGAGGCCCACAACAAACGTAAGTGTCTCATTCAAAAACGACATAAAGTCGCTTGCACGTGACCAGTCTACGGTATTGTAAACATCTACAAGTACAGACAAAGCAAGGAAAAATAACTCTACCATTACACATCACCTCACATTCCCGAAAATTCTTCCACTTCCCGAGACGAGGTAATGCGTAACTGTCTTCCTCCGATCGGAATAATACCGACCCAAGTACAATTGTATGCGATATTTTCGTATCTGACAAATTAAAAACGACGAACAAACATTGATATGAAGCGGTAAAAACGTCATTTCCCGTCTCCGACCTAGCATATCCGGATTTTAACTTTTTTTGCATCAGTCACACGAAGTGGCAGAATTCCGCTAATTACGCTTTTCAACGCTAACGAAACGTTATCATCCGCACGATTGCGCCTGCTAAGATGGGCGTGGAGGTGCGAGATGAAGAACGTTAGATACGTGTTGCATAACGATGATTTGCTGGATATGACTGCTATGTACGGTATAACGGGTGACGAGATTCGCGACATAGGCGGGATTGACGGTGACCTGACTGTCGCCGCGGCTTGTGCGCTGGTCGAACGCGACCGGGGCGCTGTGGTCGAATATTGGCGGGTTTATTGGCCGAGTTTGAGCGTGGAGCAATCAACTACGACATAGACGGGCTATTCCGTTGGGATTTTGATGCAAAACTATGATTAGAGATAACCGAACAAGTGTGACGAGGGCGCCGCCATTAGTGGAGCGTCTTTTTGCTATGCAGACAGGGGTGGTTTATGTACGCTGGCATTTAATACCGCTTACAGACTAAATTATTTCAAATACCGGTAAGTGAAATAAAAGGTAACAAGAAAGAAATTTTACTCGACTTTTTTCTGTGAGAAACTAGGTTATTTGCCTATTTTGAGTGATTGAAGGGTAGTTAGAGGTGGCTTGGTTGAGCCATTTTACAAATGGGGTCAGTTTTTTGGACGAAAAATCGTGAGAAACTCCTGTGAGAAACTTGGCTAGATCGGTGAGGTAAAAAATTGAAAGTGGTTGCAAGCGGGGCAGGTAAAGAGTTAAGATTATTTCAACATAAAACGAACGGACACACAAAAGACCCACGGCCAACTTTAGCGCGCCAACGCTTCAGCTGGACATTCCCGATGCCAACACATCGAAAACGTACTTCCGTGAGCCTTTGTATAATCTGATACCACGATTGTACAAGGATAACTCATAGTGGTCAACCTCAAAGACTTTTTTTGTAGTATCACTACTACAATTCAGTAGAGGGCGTTTCTCGACTAATTCTCGGGAAGCGCTCTTTTTTGTCCTGTAAAAGGAGAGTCTACCATGTCTAAATTTGCAATCATCCTTTCCAACGAAGCCCTCGCTAACCTAGCCAACCACACTGATAAAGCCGATGTTAACGCCAGCCACGCCTACCATCGTGACCGTCTCCGTGACCATCTCAACAAGACCGACCAGAGTGTTTTCTTCCTGATCAGTCAGCACTCCGTCAAATACTTTGGCGTATCTTACATGTCTAACGCCACAATGGGCAAAAAGTTAGAGTGTTCGCCGCGTACGGTCCAGCGCTCTATTGCAAAATTGTCGAAACTTGGAGCAATCGAGGTATTCGCCGCGCGTCGCAAGACTGGAGATAAGCGTCAGACAGCTAACGTATTGCGATTGGTGCGCCGTCCTGCGGAGGATTGTCGTGCCGAGTGTCATACAAAGTCTGTCACCCCAATAGACTCTTTATTAAACCCTAAAACAAACAAAGACCTTAAAACATTCGAAGCGAAGCCGACAGAGCAAGCGCCAGCAGTCGCATCTGTGACGAAAAAGGAATTGGCGGAAGCCTACGATATTCCGGAAGAAGTCATTTATGCTACTAACGCTGTACGCCTTTCTGACCGGAAATTCATCGAACTCTTTAGCAATAACGGCGCCGTGCTACGCGATGCCCTATTTAAGCGCGTCACTGACGACAATTTGACGCCAATGCTCGTCCGCTGGGACCTAACAAACCCGGTGTATTTACGCTGCCTGAAATCAGCCGTAGTTCGTACGGCATACGTCGCCAAGCAACGTCCAGTCCGTAACGTGACGGCCTACTTCATCGCTACTTATTGCGATTTGGTCGTCAAAGAAATGCACGCAATCGAAGCAATTGCGGTTTAGACCGCCAATGCGACACCAGTCGCCAACAAACGAAGAGGAGCGTGGACTATATGGACCGTCCACTCACACGTAAGCAGATCGCCGTCGCCACCTACATGGCGGAGCACGCCTTGCCGAGATCATGCCGGTATTGATGGAAATGGCGATTGAGGAACGGGACGCTACGGCAGCGCGCCTAGTCCTCGAACTCAACGGCATGATCACACAACAGACGGAGGTGACAATCCATGCTAAGTAATCAGCAAATCGCGGTAATCGACTTATTGTCGGACCCGAAGATGACACAAAAAGAAGCAGCCGAGAAGGTCGGGGTACACCCTAACTCCGTCACAAACTGGATGAAATCACCCGAATTCCAGACAGAACTCCGTAAGGGCGTCGTCCGGAATCGACGTAACGGCGCACCAAAGGTATTGGAGGCGTTAGAGATGGAGGCGCTAAAAGGCAATGCTGCAGCCGCCAAATTGTATTTGCAAGCGGTCGGGTACTTGGATAACCGCGAGGCCGCCGAGGTGGAGGCGCCTAAGACAGCAGTACCGACTACTGACGAGTTACAGCGCCGATTGGCAGGTTTAAAAGCGGACCAATCACAACAGGCGCAGTTACGCGCCGTGGGTGGAAATCACCGCTAAGAATGGCGTAGTGGTGCGGTAGGTGGCGTAAGGTGACGGGGATGGCGAGGGTGGCGGTATTGTGATAGATTGTGATTAGATGCCGAAATCACCCGCAGAGCGCTCCCTACGGACGCCCCGCTAAAACTTTTTATGCTGATCACCGGCACCAGTCGCCACATATCCGACATACCACGCCACCGAATACTCGCCGATTATGCAGCTTTTTATTCACCGATCACAGAGACGCAGAGGTTCGGTCACTATACCTCTCGTCACTCGCGGTAAATGCCGACAAATGGCGTCATACCAACGTTGATGGCGCTTACAGGCGGTCGATGCATATGAACCGTGGTTAACCGCATAATCATGGTGAATACATAGAATGGCTTAACATCAACGTTTAGCAAGCGGACAAGGGTTCACATAAGATATGTTATCGGTAAAACTGGCGAGTATCAGCGGTCAACGATGTATAACGATGAATATCGTATACATCGCATCATCACGCGAAAACAAATAAAAATAATTATTTTTTATTGTCGAAAGGTGCCGCCAGTGCCCGGACCCCCATGCACCGCCTCCTACGCTGCCCTCCCTCGTACACACCACATGTAAGCACCATTTTTAACGTTTGACCTCGCTGTCTCCGTTAGTCCACGATCAGCGCCCGACCCAACCCGCTACTTTCCGCCAATACTCGCAACCCCACGTAAAATACCGCACACCAAAATTAACTTTCGGAATCGTCCGCAGTTACCCGTACATACACGCCACCACACGCCCCACAGCGTCACCTGTCGCCCACTACCTATCTTTACCGTCTGCACCCGCTAAACTCGCTTAAAAGGCGTTTAAATGCGTCTATTATCCGCTGGAAATCAATAGCGCCCTAAAACCTCACGTAACATCGCCAAATTTACGTACGTAGCGCCCAGCAATACCTAGATACCGCCCGACCCCGTGACGTCGTTTTACTGCGTCAATACACGACAAAAAAGCCCTCAAACGCGAATTAGCGCTGGGGCGTATTACTCGTGGATTATTTGTTTGTTCTATCCAGTAGCGGCTCTTTGTGTGTGACGACATACTCGTAATAATGGTCGATAGCCCGATCAACTACGTTGCTCTCCGATGATCCGTGATATTTTCTCAAATATTCTAGCTGATCGCGAGTAGTGTCCGATAGTGTGAACTGCTTTCGTTTCCGGTTACGGTTCGGCTCGACGTGTGGCGCCTTATCTGCTTGTTCCTCTACTGGTGGGTTGCCGGCCATCTCGCGGACTTTATTCTTATCGAGTTTCATGTTGTTTTCCTCCCGGTGGTGCGTTATCTACCCCTATTGTACCTAATGAACCTCAAAAAAGATTCAAAAAGATTGTAATAAAGTCTTTACTTGTGCGCACAGACGGTGTACATTTAACTCACGAACAACAAGGAGGCGTTGCGAAATGGCATTTAACAACAACCGGGTTACTAAGATTGTGCAGGTGCGGTCGGGACTTTACCACATCTACACTACTGGGGGTGTCCATTGGGCTGGAGTAAAGGCGGTTGCTGAGTTGTTGGGACGCTCGATTGCAGAGACTCGCCAATTACAAATTAAAATTGTCGGATGATTGGTGGCAAAATGTCGAATGGTATTATGTGGCAGGTCGAGCGCCACCAGTTAAAATGTAATTACATACTTAGAGAGGCGGTAAACCCGATGACAATTAAAGTGTTAGATTACGTCCGAGTGGGCAAACTTGATTTGCCGGTCGTAGATGAGTCGTATTTGACGGTGCAATATGAGGCGGAGGTCAGCTTGGTCGGTTTTGAGCGGTCAAGCAAGCGCCAAATCAGCTTTTTGTTCGAGTGTGACGAGGATGAGGTCGAGCGCGCCGAGCGTGAAGGCCACGAATTGGGCTATGGGCACGACCAAGCCGCTAAAGAGTTAGCGTTGCACGCGATCAAGGCGCATTTGCAACATGCTGTCGGTGTGGATTTGTTCGACTACGACCGCAGTTACCGCCTAATCGAGCGTGACCCGGACACAAACTGGTGGACGTTAGGCAATTTACGAGCGGACGTGGGCGAGATTACCGTCAGCTACCGTAAACGCAGTGACAAATCATGATTACAACCTATCGAGCGCAATACAACGCCATCATGGATAGCCCGCCGGGACGTCAGCGAGATTTACGGTTAGCGGCACTTATGACGGAGCTGGAGCGCAAATATCGTATTCCAGCGCTAAAAAACGATGAGTGGGAGTCCGCCAACCCCGCTGTAGCCGAGTTTTACCGGGAGGTGTCGAAAGCTCGCGCCCTTTGAGTGCTATTAAGCCGCCAAGCATAGTTCGTCCGCCATCAACCTATCTGCAACGCCAGCGCCATAAATAAAAGAGCAGACACGCCAATGTCCGCTCACTGATCAGAGACTCCGACGCCAATCGGGGTCTTTTTGTTATTTGTCTATAAAAGTCTAAGTGGTTATTAAAGCTTAATCTTTGAAAAATCTATATCATATCCTGCAGAATGCAACTCATTACCTAGTTTGAATTTCCATGCACCCGACTGATCGTAATTTTCGTATACAACTCCGGAAAAATCATTAGGGATTTCGACTGAACCCTTAAGTAAAGCTGAAACTCTACTTCTTCCAAGTTTTGCAGTGAAATATCCGTGTTCAAAAATAACATTTTGTCTTGCTCGAGGCTTAAAATCTGAATCTGATTCCTGCATTGATTTCCCTACATCACAAGGCGTGTACAGAATAATAGCGAATCCTACGTTTGAATAAGATTCGATTTTTTCAATGATTGTAGTGCTTCCTCGATTTGCTTGTTCATGCAAGATAATGACCTCAATATTCTGGTTTTCAATGAAGCGAGCAACCTCTGTCTTTAAAGCATTATCATGCCCGTGCACTAGAAAAACTTTATCGTTTTTATTTTGAAGAATAGGAACTTCTGTGTTTGATACAGGTTGTGGATTAAGTTTTTTAGTTCTACCCTCATATTTTAAATTACGGAGGAAAGTACGGTATTGTTTTTCAACTTGAGAAAAGTGCTCAAAATAATCTATGTGCTGATCATTGAAATCAGGAACAATTTCAATGTTTTGAAGTTCGGATATTTTAGTCTCAGGATTACTGTGGTGCTTTAATAGAAAGAC
>NZ_JACSKX010000026.1:0-5345 GCF_018617835.1 Exiguobacterium sp. s101
TGGTCATGTCTGGTACTCTCCTCATATGGATAATTTGTATCAGTCTAATCGACCTCCACATTTATGTCCAACTCAGTGTAGACCATCCAATGTTCCAAACCGAGATCGATCCCGACCTTGTTCTCGGCTGGGATCCATGGTGCATCGTCCTGTTTGACGAGGATGGAGACAAAGAACTTGCCCGTCTTGGTCATCGAGACCGTCGCCGACCGGATGACGCCCTCGAACGGGCGATGTTGTGTGAACCGCACGAACCCGACCTTCGGCAGACGGACCTTGCCCGCCTCGATGCGGATCGTGCCATGCTGGTTGTTCGTCGTGTAGGAGGCGCGCGCCTTTCGTCTCGACTTGAACACCGGAAAGCCGGCCGTCCCGGCGAAGAACTTCGCGAACGCGGTGTCGAGGTTCAGCTTTGCGTTCGCGAGCGCGAGGCTGTCCGCCTCGGCGAGGAACGGGAACAGGGGCTTGTAGGAGGCGGGTGTCCCCGGTTTCCGTCTCGTTCCGCTCCCCGTTTTCGCCTCCTCGCGGATGGCGATCCGGTCCTCGAGCAGCTTGTTGTAGATGAACCGGGCGCAGCCGATCGTCTTGATGAGGAACTCGGCCTGTGCCGCCGTCGGGTGGAGCCGGTATGTGTAGCCTTTCAGCATGTCCGTCCCTCCTCCCCTCAGAAGATCGTGATATGTTCTCCTCATCCGATACCCGTGGAGGGGGAGGGAGAATCTGACGGAATGACGAACTTTTGTTCGTCATATCTGTCACAGGGAGAGCAAACTGTTGGACCGGGCGATTCATCTCCCACCTACGCCGGGCTACGCCCCGAGACGCTTAGAGGAGGGAGAATTCTCGCCTGATTTAGTTAAAAATAGCTGAGGTGATGAAAAAAGTGGATTCTTCCATAGTGATTGATTTGTTGATTGTTTTGTTTTTGATTGTGTTGAACGGGATTTTTGCGATGACAGAAATTGCGCTCATCTCATCGAAACCTGCAAAACTTGAGGTTGAAGCAAATCGAGGGAAACGAAGTGCCAAGATTGCGCTTCATTATTCGAAAGACCCGACAGATTTGTTGTCGACCGTTCAAGTCGGAATCACATTGATTGGGATTATTAACGGGGCCTACGGGGGCGCACGCTTCTCGGCACCGCTCGCATCGGCGTTTGAACAAGCCGGGATGAGTACGCAGTATGCCGGAACCGTTGCTTATGTGGCCGTCGTTACAATTATCACGTATCTATCCCTGATTATCGGTGAATTGGTGCCAAAGCGAATTGCGCTTGTGTCTCCTGAAAAAGTCACGATGGCAATCATCCCTTCACTTGATTTATTCAGTAAAGTGATGAAGCCATTCATTTGGATTTTATCGAAATCGACACTCTTTTTGTTCAAGCTGCTTGGCTTGAAAGCAGAACAAACGAGCGGTGAGACGGAGCTTGAGATTAAACAGCTTCTCTTTGAGGGGGCACAGCAAGGCCAGTTCGCCCATGAAGAAGTACAGCAAGTCGAACGCGTCTTTGCGTTTCACGATCAATTGATTTATGAACTCATGCAACCTCGGACGACGCTTGAGTGGGTCGATTTAGAAGATGATATGGATGATATCAAGAAGTCGATCTATGAAAGTAAACATAACAAGTTACCGGTCGGTCGCGACTCGCTCGACGATTTTGTCGGATATATCGATGTCCGTGACATTTTGACGTTACCGACATTACGTGAGCCATCACAGATTTTGAAGCGCATCAAGCAACCGCTCATCGTTCCGAAACAACGAGAGGCGAGCCAAGTACTTCAGATGATGCAGAAAAATGGTGTCGAGATTGCCTTCGTCTTAGATGAATACGGTGGATTCCTTGGCATGGTCACCTTGTTCGATATTTTGGAAGAAATCGTCGGAGAAGTCATGATTGAAGAGGATACACCGGAAGTGGTACGTCGCGAAGATGGGTCATATTTAGCGGACGGTTTGCTTGGAATCGAAGATTTGAAACGAACGTTTGAGATTCGGGATAACCGATTCGACGAAGGGCGCAACTCGTATCACACACTTGCCGGACTCGTCATTTATGCACTCGGCGATTTCCCGAAACGGGGCGATGTGGTCGAAGCGTATGGACTTCGCTTTGAAGTCGTAGATATGGACGGAAAGCGTGTCGACCAAGTGCTTGTCTCAGAACTACAAGAACCAATCACAGAAGAGGACTGATGCGGTCGCATCAGTCCTCTTTTTCATGTGTCATCCATGTGCGTTGTAAAGCGCCTAACAAGACGTGAGCCGTGTGCAACATCGCCCGTTCATCCACATCGAAGCGAGGATGATGATGAGGGAAGATTGCTGAAAGCCTGGGATTCCCTGCCCCTGTGAAGAAAAAGCTACCGGGGACATGCTCGACATAGTAAGCGAAGTCTTCCCCGACCATGAGCGGGGACATTTCGATGACACCGTCTGCCCCGACGACATCTATCGCGCTCAAGCGGACGAGTTCTGTTTCGGTCACATGATTCACGACAGCAGGATACCCTTTTATATACTCCAATTCGTAATCGGCATCACTCGCCTCACAGACAGAACGGATGATTCGTTCCATATCGGAGATGATTTTTTCTTGCGTCTCCCGAGTGAATGTCCGCACGGTACCAGATAACTTCGCTTCTTCGGCAATGACGTTGAACGCTTGCCCGGAGTGGAGCGTCCCGATAGTCAACACGGCAGGTTCGAGTGGGTCGATGCGTCGACTGACAATTTGTTGGAGATGATTTGCTACGTTCACGGAGACCATGAGGGCATCGACCGTATGTTGTGGAATCGCACCGTGCCCACCTGTTCCTTTAATCGTCAATTCAAATCGATCGGCAGCGGCCATGACAGGACCTGTTTTGACACCAACTGTTCCAAAAGGGAGCGGTGTCCAAATGTGCGCACCATAAATATAGTCCACATTGTTGAGGCATCCGTCTTCAATCATCGGTTTGGCACCACCTGGAGATAATTCTTCGGCAAATTGGTGAATCAATACGACGTCTCCAGGAAGTGACACCTCGGTTAATACTTTCGCGAGGACGAGAAGTGTCGCTGTATGGGCATCGTGTCCACAAGCATGCATGACGCCATTTACTTTTGAACGATATGGAACGTCTTTCACATCTTGAATGGGAAGAGCATCAAAGTCAGCGCGTAACGCGATGGTCGGACCGTCACCGCCTTTGATTCGACCGACGACACCGTTTCCGCCAACATGTTCACGTACTTCGATCCCAAGTTCACGGAGATACGAGGCGATCTTTTTTGGTGTTTCGACTTCTTGAAAAGACAGTTCCGGATATTGATGAAAATGACGTCGCAGGGACACCATTTCTTCAAATAACTCCGTCAAGCGTATTTCAGCATTCGTGACAGTCATTGCGTACACTCCTTTGTGATCAACGCATCAAGAATTGCAACCATTTGCAGATTTTTTTGAAAGTTAAGCTTATCTTATATGAGTAAAGGGAATTAATACAGGAGAAACTGAAGAAATGAGGTGCCAACATGGGGTGGATTATTGCGATTGTAGCAGTTGTCGTGCTCGTACTCATCTATTTTTCGATGTACAACGGGCTCGTCAAATATCGAAATTGGGTCGACGAGGCGTGGGCTCAAATCGATGTGCAATTAAAACGGCGTTATGACTTGATTCCGAATTTGGTCGAAACGGTGAAGGGCTATGCAAAACACGAGCAAGAAACGCTTGCGAAGGTCGTTGAGCTGAGAAACCAGCTCGGAGAAAAGTCGAATCGCCAAGACCAGATGGCGGTAAACGATCAGCTGAGCGGGGCGCTGAAAAACTTGTTTGCGCTTCGTGAGGCGTACCCGGACTTGAAAGCGAATGAGAACTTCAAGATGTTGCAGGAAGAATTGACACAGACGGAAAACAAAGTGGCGTATTCGCGCCAGCTCTATAACAATACGGTCATGAAGTATAACACAAAAATCGAATCGGTACCGACGAATATCATCGCGTCCGTCCATCACTTTGAAAAGCGCGATATGCTCGAGGCGCGTGCCGAAGAGCGCGAGAACGTTCGCGTCTCGTTTTGATGAATCGAGGTGGCACGTATGCTCCTCTATGAACAAATTCGAAAGAATAAAGTGAAGACGGTGTTCATCGTGACAGGATTCGTTTTATTCGTCCTTCTCGTCGGAGCAGCCATCTCCTACGTCAATTATGGGGATGCGATTCCAGGGTTGATTTTCACACCCGTCTTTTCCTTGTTTTATGTCGGTATCGTCATCATGTCGAGTACGAACATCGTCATGAGAATGAACCGGGCGCAAGAAGTGACTTCGGTAGAAGAGCACCGCTTTTTATGGCATACGGTCGAAAACATGGCGATGGTCGCGCGAGTACCGATGCCTCGCATCTTTATCATCAATGATTCGTCACCGAACGCATTTGCGACCGGACTGAAACCAGAAAAGGCGGCCGTTGCCGTCACGACCGGGCTGTTGGATCAACTGTCGCGTGAAGAAGTGGAAGGTGTGATTGCGCATGAGGTCGCACACATTAAAAATTATGACGTGCGACTCTCGACGGTCACGCTCGCACTCGTGTCAGTGATCGCCATCATGAGTGATATCGGGTCGCGTATGTTATTTTTCCGGAGTATCAGTGGAGGACGACGTGACCAAAATCAAAATCCAATCTTTCTCATCATTGGACTCGTTTTGTTGGTGTTGGCCCCGCTTATTGCAATGCTCATCAATATGGCGATTTCACGTAATCGTGAGTTTCTGGCAGATGCGAGTGGTGCGGAACTGACCCGTAACCCGGATGCGTTGGCTTCAGCGCTTGAGAAGATTGCAAACGTCGAAACACCGGTCGAGCAAGCGTCGAGTGCCTCGGCACCGCTTTACTTCTCCGACCCACTTAAAAAGAAAGTGAGCGGTCTATTCTCGACGCACCCGGATCCAGTCGATCGTATTTCCCGACTTCGTCAAATGTAAGAAGGGCCTGTCCGTTGCGACAGGCTCTTTATGTTACACTGAACTGGGAAAATAAGGGGGGTAGATGATTTGAGTAGAAATATGTACATAGGTTTAGGAGTTGCTTTACTAGTCGTATTGTTTTTATTAGGACTAGTACCATATACAGTGCAGGTAGTGCTTAAGGTGTTCATGTGGCTCACGCAGTACATCTTGCCGTGGATTTTCCTCTATTATTTCATTCAGTTCTATAAGCACCACACTACTAAACAAGAAAAGCCACCTGAATGAGGTGGCTCAGCTTGTTGACGAACCAGGTCGCATCTTGCGACCTGGTTCGTCCTTTTTTGTGGTTCCCGGTTTCTTGAGGCGTTCTGCCCCCATA
>NZ_JACSKX010000027.1:0-4965 GCF_018617835.1 Exiguobacterium sp. s101
GACGAAGCTTGCGCTTCATTCAAAAATTGTAAAACTTTTTTTGCCTCATCGTTCAGTTTTCAAAGTTCGTCTGCCGCTCTTGGCGACTTCACTAATTTATCACGTTTCGATTGTTTTCGTCAACAACTTTTTCACAAATTGTTTTTCTGAAATAATCTTTTGCCGTGACAACGTTTATAACTATAATCTCTATTTACCACTTCGTCAATACAAAAAACAATAAAAAATTAAAAAAGATTTACTTCCCGTCAACACGACAAAAAGCAAACCCTCCGCTTTGTATTAATCGAGACGGACATAGCCCGTCTTTTCAACCAACGTTTGTCCATCCTCGCTTTCAAGCCATTCTAGGAAATCTTCATATTGCTCTGCCTTCTCTTCCGTAGTCACCACATAAAATTCAGAAGTCAGTGGATACGATCCATCCTGAATCGTTTCAACGGTCGGTACGATTCCTTCTATACGAAGTAACTTGATTTTATGGTCACGTACCATTTCTGTCGCATAGTATCGGAATGAGAATCCAATTGCATTTTTATGGTTTCGATAAGATGAGGTTTGTTGGATAATTCCGCCCATCCCTTCTGGCACATCTTCTACCGGTGCTTCCATGAGCTTCTGTTCGCCCATCATCTTTTGTAACGCTGTTTGACTGCCACTATCCTCCGGTCGTTGGAAAGCTCGAACGGCTTCCGAGTTGCCGCCGACCTCTTCCCAATTCCTTATGTCTCCCGAATAGATTCCACGAACCTGTTCCATCGTCAAAGACTCGACCGGGTTATCTTCATGAACGAAGAAAACAAATGCTTCTCTACCGATCGGTGTCATATGTAGAGAGACGTCTTTTTGTTCCGCTGCCTGCAACTGACGGTCAGATGGACCCGCGACGAAAATCACGTCAGTCTGATTGTTCATTAGTCGACTGTATGCTTCCGGCGTTGTCGTCGATACGACTTTACTCGTTTGATCATTATACGGATCATACGTCTCCGAATTTGGATACACCGCTTCCACGAACGAGGCATACATCGGATAGAGAGCTGTTGCCCCGTCTAATCGCGGCAACCCTTCTTCAAATTCAACCGCGGCCTCATGATCGAGCTTCGCGAGTTGTCCTGAATTCGTAAAGGGCTGATAGTCCATCAACTCCACACCGCGTTCTTCAATCTTCAAGCTATCTTGATACATATAGTATCCTTTCACAGAAACGAAGAGAACGACACCGGACAAGGCTCCCCAGCCGAGGACTTTCCGAATCTTCTGTTTTGAAAAGGACGAGAAATCATAGAGTCCCATACATACGATGAGCAGAACGGCTATATACCATACCGTCCAAATAATCGGTCGCCCTAGTGTAATCGGGTCTCCCATCGTAAAAAGGGCGACAAAGATGGAAATCACAATCGTGACAAATAAAATAAAAATGGTCCCAATGCTAAACTTCAATAGTTTCATACGACTGATTTTCTCCTCGTTGTTCTTAGGAAAGGACAGTCAAGCGATCTCATAGAGAACTGCTTCTACCCCGACTCCTTTTGTCGGTCTCGTGACCGTTCGAACATATCCTTTTTTAACTAAAAAGCCAACGATGCTCCCAAGGTCGACACGAAGCTCATTCAAATTCGGGTGTTCCATCAATTCTGAGAACGTCCACGCCCCGTCTTTCTCCTGCATCGTCTGAAGTAACAACAACGTCCCAGGCAGCACCTTCGATTGAATCAAATGTTCCATGCCAATAACGACGAGATGGATGCGCTGTTCAAGCGACTCTTGCCCTCCGACCAATTCCTCATGCAGTTTGTAGATTTCAAGGTCGATGGCTCGCACTTGTTCCCACAACACGATTTCCGGATGAATTCCCGCCTCAAGAATTGAGAGGCGTGCCAGGTGAGTGAGCGCATGATGAATCTGAGTAAATGCGTCTTGGAACTCCCCTTCTAAAAACAGATATCGTCCGTCTTCAAACCGGCGCAACAATTTCGCGAAAGAAAGTGAGAGTTGCAAACACTGTTCCCGATTCGTTAAATTACGGTTGCGTTGTCGCAACTCCAAGATGTATTCATTCCGCTCAAACAAGACGATCCCGTCTTCAATCCAATGAATGGCACGGCGGTTTTCATTTAAGACAATCCACCGATCCATCATCAAGTCACTGACTACGTGCAGAACAATTTTCTCCTGTCCGACTTGATAATGCTTCACCGTCCAAAACGGCTCCTGTTTCGCTTCAATCACAATGAGCAGTCGATCCAACTGTTCTGTTAACGGATCACGTGCCCGCTTTTTCTTCACTTCAATAATTCCGAGCGTCGTTTTTAGTGCAGCATATTCTGTATAAATGGTGCGAGTCGCATATTCCATCGCCATCCGGACCCCTTCTCTCTCAATCGCAAGTTGACTATATATGACGATTGTCATTTTCGATACGAACCAAATTCGCCCTCTTTTCAAAAAACTCCTGCCGAAAAAGTGCAGGAACTTCTCACTCGTTTGAAGATGAGCTATGATAGAGACAGACTATTGGAGGGATTCGCTCATGAAAAAACGGGGGAACAAAATCAACCGCGCACGTAATATAGCACTACTCCTCATCTTTGGCGGAATCGGTGTCATGTATCTTGGACTTCTCGCGAAATCCATCACATGGCTCATGATCATTTTTATGCTACTTGGATTTATCATGGTACTCGCAAGCTCTGCCCTTTACTTTATCGTCGGTCTGGCCTCGACGAAAGCCATCATCGTGACTTGTCCGAACTGTGAAAAAGAAACGAAGATGCTCGGACGTGTCGATTTATGTATGCACTGTGACGAACCACTCACCATCGATCAGTCGCTCGAAGGTAAAGAGTTCGATGAGAAATACAACAAACACCAGTCACAACAAACCGACTGACACAAAAAATCACATCCGAGCAATCGGATGTGATTTTTTAATGTGTTTGTGATTGTTCAGACTGACAAGACGGGCACGTTCCGTACACTTCAAGACGGTGACGATCGACTTTGAATCCCGTCAATTGAGAGGCAACAGACTCGATTTCATCTAATACAGGATAGTTAAAGTCGACGACTTTTCCACACGTGTCACAGATGATGTGATAGTGCTTCGATGTCACAAAGTCAAAACGACTTGAGGCGTCCCCATAGTTCATCTCTTGAACGAGACCTACTTCTTTAAATACGCGCAAATTGTTGTATACAGTGGCCACACTCATATTCGGAAATCGTGCGGCAAGTGCCTTATAAATGTCATCCGCTTTCGGGTGACTGTGCTCCGTGACGAGGTACTCCAAAATGGCCTGGCGCTGAGGCGTCATTCTGACTCCATGTTCCCGGAGCGACTGAACAGCATGGTCAAGCATTTCGCTTCCCACGTCAATCCCTCATTTCTTCTATAAAATTCATGCGAAATAGTTTTGAACATTAACTTATTTCTTACATAGTAATCTTTATAAATAGTGTACTGATTTCTCAACTACTCGTCAAACACCGAGCTTAAGCGGTTGACGGCTATGTTACAATAAGTGCGAATTTGAATAAGGAGGCAATACATATGACTACTTCATCAAATCGTCAGTCATCCGATGCATTATACCAAGATGCACTCACTCACATCGTCGGAGGTGTCAACAGTCCATCCCGCTCGTTCAAAGCGGTCGGTGGCGGCGCTCCTGTTTATATGGAACGCGGCGAAGGCGCCTATTTCTATGATGTAGACGGGAATCGCTACATCGATTATTTGGCTGCCTATGGTCCAATTATTACCGGGCACGCCCATCCACACATTCATGAAGCGCTCGTCAACGCTTCTTTGAAAGGCTTACTTTACGGGACACCTCATCCTCTCGAAGTCGAGTTTGCGAAAAAATTAAAACAAGCCATTCCTTCGATGGATAAAATACGATTCACGAACTCCGGAACGGAAGCCGTCATGACGACGGTCCGAGTCGCCCGTGCTTACACTGGTCGTGAACTCGTCGTGAAATTTAGCGGTTGTTACCACGGACACTCGGATCTCATGCTGATCGCGGCAGGTAGTGGTCCAGCGACACTCGGTTCTCCTGACTCTGCAGGTGTGACGAAAGCCACTGCTAAAGAAGTCATCACCGTCCCGTTCAATGACATCGATGCGTATCGGACGATGATGAAAGAATGGGGAGACCAGATTGCTTGCGTCCTCGTCGAACCGATTGTCGGGAACTTCGGAATCGTTGAGCCAAAACCTGGCTTCCTCCAAGCTGTCAATGACATTACGCATGAACACGGTGCCCTCGTCATCTATGATGAGGTCATCACGGCGTTCCGCTTCACGTACGGAAGTGCCCAACAAGTATATGGCATCGAACCGGATATGACGGCGCTCGGTAAGATTATCGGTGGTGGTCTACCAATCGGTGCCTACGGCGGGAAAGCTGAAATCATGGAGACGGTAGCTCCACTCGGACCTGCATATCAAGCCGGTACGATGGCCGGGAACCCAGCCTCGATGGCGACAGGAATCGCTTGCCTGGAAGTACTCGAACAACCTGGTGTTTATGAGAAGTTAGATGCACTCGGCGCAAAACTGGAGGCCGGAATCCGTGAGGCGGCAGAAAAACATGCCGTCACCATCACAATCAACCGTTTAAAAGGTGCCCTTACCGTTTACTTCACGGATGAAATCGTCACCGATTATGAAGGTGCGGAAAAGTCAGACGGTGAGAAGTTCGGACGCTTCTTCAAGTTGATGCTCGAGAACGGTGTGAACTTGGCTCCATCGAAATATGAAGCCTGGTTCTTGACGACGGAGCATACGGAACAAGATATCGAAGAGACAATCGAAGCGGTCCACCGCTCGTTTGCTCAACTGTAAGAAGGAGATGCGCGAGCATCTCTCAGCTTGTTGACGAACCAGGTCGCATCTTGCGACCTGGTTCGTCCTTTTTTGTGGTTCCCGGTTTCTTGAGGCGTTCTGCCCCCATA
>NZ_JACSKX010000028.1:0-4658 GCF_018617835.1 Exiguobacterium sp. s101
TGATATTCTTCTTGATTCTTTTCAGATTCTTTTCTTTCTAAATCTTTTTTTGCGATTTCATTTTTGAAATCAAGCCTAGATTTATAAAATGTTACGCCAAAGGATATTATTCCTGTAACGAGTGCACTGACGACTGGAATCCAAATAGACATAACTGTTAATCCTCCTTATAAGATTTATTAAAAAACACCTACTTTTTTGAAAAATATATTAATCATTTTAACGCAAAACAGGAACTCTAGTTCGTTTAAAAGATTGAAAGTCTACTTTTCATAGTTTTTTTTTGACTATAAGTACTTTTTTTGTTACCTTTAAATTGTAAATGGGTGGTTAGGCACCCTTAAATAAACTCGACACATTTTCCGGACTGCGAGAGCCGGACGTTGGCAAGCAACATAAAAACTTGACACATTTTCCGGACTGCGAGAGCCGGACGTTGGCGAGCAACATAAAAACCTATCGAAAAACGGGAACCTCTTTTAGGAGGTTCCCGTTTCTTTTTCTAAGTAGATTTTATACTCGGGTGATACGAATTGTATTTCATCATTCCCGTATCTATCTCTGATAAATACAGAATGTACTCTATAGCTCCCCTTCATTTGTTGTCCATTTTCGACTTTTAGATCCAATAGTGAAAAAGGGGAAAAAGTACTTGAATTATGATCAGTTTCGATTAGTGCAAGTGCGAAAATCTCTCTTCCAGTTCTTAATCCTGTTTCGAAAGTGAAATTATGAAGTGAAATTTCTCCGTCTATAACACGAATTCCGGGACTTAATAAATATTTTAAATACTTAATCACTCCCAACTTTAATACCGTTGTTCCATCGGACTTGATCACTAAAAAAGATGGAGAGATTTTATCCGTCTTTACCAAGTTGTAAAAGTGTCCTTTTGTCACAGGTCGTTTTGTTTTCGGGTCTAAATAAGCTTTGACTCCACACAGATGCATAAAATCGTTTCTTCTTGCTAATAGCACTATTTCTTTGTATTGGTTATCTTTTTCGTAGATATAATGAACTTCTTTACCGACTATCAATTCGTATGCAAGAAGTCCTTCTTTAATAGCATCGACCATTTTATGTTGTTCCATTTGTTTCCCCCACAGTGAGATCATCTCTAGTTTATAATGCGTTAATTTAAGACTACATCAATAGACATAAAAGATTATATAGCTTCAGAGAAATGAATTGGCATAAAATCACATTTTCATCCCGTTGATTAAAAAAGTATTTCGGAAATTTAGCGTGTTTGATAGAATTAAATAAATTACATACGAACGAAAAAAAAAAGCCATTCCTCCCTGTATCAGTAGTTGGAAGCTTCTGATACAGATCGATAGAATGACTTTTGTTTAACCAAGTGCGCGAACACTGGTTAAACGGTGTACCCCCCGAACACCGAGGGGCACGTTTATAGGTACATACTACCTTGTTTTTTAAGTAAAAACAAGCGTATGAACCCTATCTACAAAGACCGTTTGACTGGAGGGCGCCAGTTGAACGGTCTTTTTTCGTTTTTCTATAAACTCACCTTTGTATTTTAGTTTATAGACTTTGAGATACATACTTAAAAAAATAACAGAGTTCTGCACTCGCTCTTAAAACGAGTAGGTCCATCTAGCCGACGCAACAAAGTAGATCGGTCACCACGGCGGTTCCAGCAGGTGGTGTGACGTTAGCAGGGGAAGGACGGAAAGCCCTGTACATAGCCTAAGTCCCTTCGGGGATATGGTAAAGATCGTTGAGAGGTTCAGACGGGGTCATATGGTACGACCGGAGGCAGTCCCACGACAAACGGTGGGGGAGTTCCTCGTAGGCGGCTGTATGATTGCTGTGACACGACGTATGACGGCCCTGGCCGTCGTGCAGTGGGTTATGTGACGAGTCGCCGAAAGGCAGCAAGGTAGGGCGTGGAAACGCCTTGTGTGCGCGATAAGAGCGCAGCGAGTCACATGTCGGGGTTGAGACACCCCGGAGTCTTGGAACGCCTAGACATACGGATACCTCGTCTTGCACTAGACGGAGAACGTGGTGGGCAGATTTTAACCGCATCCTTTTCCAAAGGGGTTAGTCTGCCCATCCAGCCGTTTCCTATCTTCCCTACCGGAGTATGCTCGATGCGCTCTTTGGTTTCAAGTCTTTTTCTTTCCAAGTTCTAAAAAGAAAAGAACAAAGAGTAAACAGATCAGCGAGGAAGCAAGAGAAGATGCAAATTCATATGTGGCACGAGGAATACGAGCCTAGCGTAGTCTGGCGACGTGTTCCGCATGTGCCCCGACAAGCGAGCGAAGGCGTAAACGCCGTAGCGAAGTGCGTTCAGCAGAGAGAAGAACGACCTGGAGAGGATCGCCCGAGACATCCGACAGGATGCCAGGGCGATCCAGAAGGACAAACAAGAAGGGATTAGCCTCATAAACTTAGAATGAAAGAGGGTAAGAGGGAAGGTTAGTTAAAAGTTAGGAAGAAAGATGTGTGGCTATGAAGAATATGGAACTGACGATCTTTGAGGTGACCAAGTTGAATGAGGACATGAAATTCCTCGATCTGGCGAAAGAGCATGCGCCGGTGGGCAAGGAGAAGCTTCGCGAGGCGCTAAAGTCGGCTGGGGCGACGTTCGATCAACGGACCAAACGCTGGCACATCGATCGCAGCCATCCGAATGCGGACAAAAAAGTACTCGATTTCGTGCAATCGAGTCGTGTAAGTGCACCGAAACCGAAAAAAATCGCGTCTGAGCCGTTGAAGATCGACCCGGTCACGGGGCAGTCCCAGTTGGACGACGATTATTTCGCAATCGAGACGAAGCCCGAACAGATCGTCCGGAAGAAAGTCTCGTTGGACATGGATGTGGCGTTACATAAGCAGTTGAAGCAGATCGCCCTGGAGAACGACATGAAACTCTATGAGTTGGTCGAGAGTGTATTGCGTAGATACGTGAAAAACAACAAGTTCTAAAATTAAATTGATGAGGAGGGTCTCTCTTGCATAGTTTCGTCACTCTAGGAGTAGTCTTAAATATTTTTCTTATCGTTGCTTTTGTTTATCTTGTTTGGAGAATCGTAAAAAGGATCAAAAATAGAAAAAAATGATTTTTTGTTGATCATTGCGTGAAATAAAAACTCCACGCAAACTTGACGATGGTCTCAAGCCAAAGTCCGAAAACTAGGCAAAAAACGCCCGATTTCACAAACTTTTCGAGTGGTAACTATTGAATTATATGAGGTGTATGACAAGACAGATAGAGTGTAGTCTGATCTGTTTTGTTATACATCTTATTTTCATTAAAAAAATAAGTATTTTCTGTTGACACTCTTTTTTGAATTTGATATTTATAAATTGTAGTTAGCACTCCGATGCATAGAGTGCTAAAAATAAATCTAAGGAGTGATTATCATGGCTGGTTTGATTCCTTTCAACAAAAAGCGTAATGATTTAATGAACCTTGGGTTTAATGATTTTTCAAACATGTTAGATGACTTTTTCTCAGCAAGTGGGCTTCCATTCGAAAGAAGTCTAAGACATGACACATTTAAGGTGGATATCAAAGACGAAGAAGACAAGTATGTCATTGAAGCAGAAGTACCTGGAGTTAAAAAAGAAGATATTCAAGTTACAATCGATGATGGTCGTCTAAACTTATCTGTTAAATATGAAAGTGTTTCTGAAGAAGAAGGAAGTAAATATATTCACCGAGAACGTCGAATGTCACAAATGTCTCGCAGTATTTTGTTGAAAGACGTGAGTGAAGAAGGCGCTCAGGCTAAGTTGGAAGATGGCGTTTTGACATTAATTCTTCCTAAAAAAGAAAACTTAGATACTTCTAAACGTATTATGATTGAGTAACTTTGTGCATCCATCCCAAAAAAGAAGAGCGAAAGCTCTTCTTTTTTTACTGATTTTTTTTAAAAAACACCTTTCCTGTTTTTGTTCAAATCTTTACAGATAAGATCAATTGTTTGGAAAGTTCGAAGTAAAAACGAAGCAAAAGAGCATAAGGGAAAACTGCTATCACTTTCCGTGATAGCCCAGGCAGGGCCTGGGGTTTCTGTGATATCACCAAAAGTCCAAAAATGGCACGAAATGTGCCAGTGAAAACACGAAAGTGGCACATTTTGTGCCACTTTCTTATTCGTCATTTGTGTATCTTTGTGCACTGGTATTGATATTAGGATTCTCTTTTTTGTAATTAATGAGATCACTTTATAGATAGGTCGATACAAGTTTATTCGTTACATAGTTGAACTAAGAAGAGGAAGTTACCTGCGTTTTTTTCTCCGTTGACTATTAGATTTCGACTCGGCGATCTTTCCTAATCGTTCAAGTTGATTCAATTTTTTTGTCATTGCGTTCGAATCTGGACTAGTAACCATTTGCATCAGAAGTTCAGCAGTTAAATTGTTTTGATATTGACCCTCTTCAAGCTGCAGTTGACCTTCAATCTGTGCCTTCATTTTTTCGATATCTCGCTGGTGCTGCTGTTCAGATATTTCTTTTTCGTGTTTGTATTTTGTCTCTAATAATAGCAATTCTTGTTGATGTGCAATTTGAATTTGTTTGATTTCTTTTTTATGATATTCTTCTTGATTCTTTTCAGATTCTTTTCTTTCTAAATCTTTTTTTGCGATTTCATTTTTGAAATCAAGCCTAGATTTATAAAA
>NZ_JACSKX010000029.1:1477-4481 GCF_018617835.1 Exiguobacterium sp. s101
TTGTTCCTTGAAAACTGAAGATTCATCAAGACATCAAAAACCAATTTCACATATGGTCCATAATGGACCGTGTGTCTTAGACGCTAGATCAAGGTAGAAAGGGCGTACGGTGGATGCCTTGGCACTAGGAGCCGATGAAGGACGCGACGAACAGCGAAATGCTCTGGGGAGTGGTAAGTACACATCGATCCAGAGATATCCGAATGGGGGAACCCACCGCCGGGAGACTGGCGGGACACCCACGTGAATACATAGCGTGGCGTGAGGCAAACCCGGGGAACTGAAACATCTAAGTACCCGGAGGAAGAGAAAGAAAATTCGATTCCCTGAGTAGCGGCGAGCGAAACGGGAACAGCCCAAACCAGGAAGCATGCTTCCTGGGGTTGTAGGACACTCTACACGGAGTTACAAAGGGATAGGGTAGGTGAACGACCTGGAAAGGTCGGCCAGAGAAGGTGACGGCCCTGTAGCCGAAACCCCATCCCCTCCAGAGTGGATCCTGAGTACGGCGGGACACGTGAAACCCCGTCGGAATCCGGGAGGACCATCTCCCAAGGCTAAATACTTCCTAGTGACCGATAGTGAACCAGTACCGTGAGGGAAAGGTGAAAAGCACCCCGGAAGGGGAGTGAAACAGATCCTGAAACCGTATGCCTACAAGTAGTCAGAGCCCGTTAACGGGTGATGGCGTGCCTTTTGTAGAATGAACCGGCGAGTTACGATGGCGGGCGAGGTTAAGCCGATGAGGCGGAGCCGCAGCGAAAGCGAGTCTGAACAGGGCGCATCAGTCCGTCGTCGTAGACCCGAAACCAGGTGATCTACCCATGTCCAGGATGAAGGTCAGGTAACACTGACTGGAGGTCCGAACCCACGCACGTTGAAAAGTGCGGGGATGAGGTGTGGGTAGCGGTGAAATGCCAATCGAACCTGGAGATAGCTGGTTCTCTCCGAAATAGCTTTAGGGCTAGCCTCGAGGTGAAGAGTTCTGGAGGTAGAGCACTGATTGGACTAGGGGCCCCCACAGGGTTACCGAATTCAGTCAAACTCCGAATGCCAGCAACTTGTACTCGGGAGTCAGACTGCGAGTGATAAGATCCGTAGTCGAGAGGGAAACAGCCCAGACCATCAGCTAAGGTCCCCAAGTGTATGTTAAGTGGAAAAGGATGTGGCGCTGCACAGACAACTAGGATGTTGGCTTAGAAGCAGCCACCATTCAAAGAGTGCGTAATAGCTCACTAGTCGAGTGGCGCCGCGCCGAAAATGTAACGGGGCTAAACATACCACCGAAGCTATGGATCCCGTAAGGGATGGTAGGAGAGCGTTCCAAGCAGCAGTGAAGCGGTACCGTGAGGAGCCGTGGAGCGCTTGGAAGTGAGAATGCCGGTGTGAGTAGCGAAAAGAGGGGTGAGAATCCCCTCCGTCGAAAGCCCAAGGTTTCCTGAGGAAGGCTCGTCCGCTCAGGGTTAGTCTGGACCTAAGCCGAGGCCGAAAGGCGTAGGCGATGGACAACAGGTTGATATTCCTGTACCGCCGTACCACCGTTTGAACGATGGGGGGACGCAGAAGGATAAGGTGACCGTGCGACTGGAAGTGCACGGACAAGCAGCAAGGCCGTCGGGTTGGCAAATCCGCCCGACACCAAGGTTGAGCTGTGACGTGGAGCCCGTAGGGCGAAGCACCGGATTTCACGCTGCCAAGAAAAGCCTCTAGTGAGGAGGTCGGCGCCAGTACCGCAAACCGACACAGGTAGGCGAGATGAGAATTCTAAGACGCGCGGGATAACTCTCGTTAAGGAACTCGGCAAAATGGTCCCGTAACTTCGGGAGAAGGGACGCTTATGGCAACATAAGCCGCAGTGAATAGGCCCAAACGACTGTTTAGCAAAAACACAGGTCTCTGCTAAATCGCAAGATGAAGTATAGGGGCTGACGCCTGCCCGGTGCTGGAAGGTTAAGGGGATGTGTCATCGCAAGAGAAGCACTGAACCGAAGCCCCAGTAAACGGCGGCCGTAACTATAACGGTCCTAAGGTAGCGAAATTCCTTGTCGGGTAAGTTCCGACCCGCACGAAAGGCGTAACGATTTGGGCACTGTCTCAACGAGAGACCCGGTGAAATCATAGTACCTGTGAAGATGCAGGTTACCCGCGACAGGACGGAAAGACCCCATGGAGCTTTACTACAGCCTGATATTGAGGCTTTGTACGCGATGTACAGGATAGGTGGGAGTCTGTGAAGCCGGAGCGCCAGCTTCGGTGGAGACACCCTTGGGATACCACCCTTTGCGTATAGAGTCTCTAACTCGCAGCCGTGATCCGGCTGGAGGACCGTGTCAGGCGGGTAGTTTGACTGGGGCGGTCGCCTCCTAAACAGTAACGGAGGCGCCCAAAGGTTCCCTCAGAATGGTTGGAAATCATTCGAAGAGTGCAAAGGCAGAAGGGAGCTTGACTGCGAGACCTACAAGTCGAGCAGGGACGAAAGTCGGGCTTAGTGATCCGGTGGTTCCGCATGGAAGGGCCATCGCTCAACGGATAAAAGCTACCCTGGGGATAACAGGCTGATCTCCCCCAAGAGTCCACATCGACGGGGAGGTTTGGCACCTCGATGTCGGCTCATCGCATCCTGGGGCTGGAGTAGGTCCCAAGGGTTGGGCTGTTCGCCCATTAAAGCGGTACGCGAGCTGGGTTCAGAACGTCGTGAGACAGTTCGGTCCCTATCCGTCGTGGGCGCAGGAAATTTGAGGAGAGCTGTCCTTAGTACGAGAGGACCGGGATGGACGCACCGCTGGTGTACCAGTTGTTCCGCCAGGAGCATCGCTGGGTAGCTACGTGCGGACGGGATAAGTGCTGAAAGCATCTAAGCATGAAGCCCCCTCCGAGATGAGATTTCCCTTTGAGCAATCAAGAAAGACCCCTCAGAGACGATGAGGTAGATAGGTCATGGGTGGAAGCGTGGTGACACGTGGAGCTGAATGATACTAATCGGTCGAGGCTTTGATCTAGTCTA
>NZ_JACSKX010000030.1:0-3469 GCF_018617835.1 Exiguobacterium sp. s101
CCAGGCAAGATCGTTCCGCAATAGCTCAGTGGTAGAGCAACCGGCTGTTAACCGGTAGGTCGTAGGTTCAAATCCTACTTGCGGAGCCACTTTCTCTTTTGGAGAGCTGTCCGAGTGGCCGAAGGAGCACGATTGGAATTCGTGTAGGCGGCAAAACCGTCTCAAGGGTTCGAATCCCTTGCTCTCCGCCAGTTTTTCAAATATGTAATGGCCCGTTGGTCAAGCGGTTAAGACACCGCCCTTTCACGGCGGTAACACGGGTTCGAATCCCGTACGGGTCACCATATAATTTTATATCGTCGCGGGGTGGAGCAGTCTGGTAGCTCGTCGGGCTCATAACCCGAAGGTCGTTGGTTCAAATCCAGCCCCCGCAATTATTGTCCGGTCTCGTGGTGTAGGGGTTAACATGTCTGCCTGTCACGCAGAAGATCGCGGGTTCGAATCCCGTCGAGACCGCCATTTTTATTTTTAAATCAATCATACTACATATGGCTTTGTAGCTCAGTTGGTAGAGCAAAGGACTGAAAATCCTTGTGTCGGCGGTTCGATTCCGTCCAAAGCCACCATATATGTGGGGGGGTAGCGAAGTGGCTAAACGCGGCGGACTGTAAATCCGCTCCCTCGGGTTCGGCGGTTCGAATCCGCCCCCCCCCACCACTTAGGGGCATAGTTTAGCGGTAGAACTACGGTCTCCAAAACCGTCAGCGCGGGTTCGATTCCTGCTGCCCCTGTTTTAATTTCATCATGGCGATTGTGGCGAAGTGGTTAACGCACCGGATTGTGATTCCGGCATTCGAGGGTTCAATTCCCTTCAGTCGCCCCATTATTATTGGGCTGTAGCCAAGTGGTAAGGCATCGGATTTTGATTCCGACATGCGTAGGTTCGATCCCTTCCAGCCCAGCCATTTTGCGGAAGTAGTTCAGTGGTAGAATACGACCTTGCCAAGGTCGGGGTCGCGGGTTCGAATCCCGTCTTCCGCTCCAATGACTTTTGGCGCCATAGCCAAGTGGTAAGGCAGAGGACTGCAACTCCTCTATCGTCGGTTCGATTCCGACTGGCGCCTCCAACATAATATGCCGGTGTGGCGGAATTGGTAGACGCGCACGACTCAAAATCGTGTTCCTCTGGAGTGTCGGTTCGACTCCGACCACCGGTACTTTCTGCGGGTGTAGTTTAATGGTAAAACCTCAGCCTTCCAAGCTGATGACGAGAGTTCGATTCTCTTCACCCGCTTCATATCTCTCTGCCGAGTGGCGGAGAGATTTTTTGTATGCGAAAATATATAAAGGAGGTGAACGGAATGGACCCGTACACATTAAAACAACAAATCCTCGAGTACGCCGAGACTATCGGCATTGACGAGTTGAAAGTGACGACAGCTGATCCGTTCATCGTCATGAAACAACGACTTATTCGGCAACAAGAGAAAGGATTTGCCTCTGGGTTTGAAGAGCCCGACTTAGAGAAGCGTACAAACCCAGAGCTCTTACTTGAAGAGGCTCAGTCGATCATTGCGATTGCCATCGCCTATCCAAGTAAATTAAAGGATGCGCCCCGTAGTGTCGCCGGCGAGAGACGAGGGTTGTTTGCTCGTGCTTCGTGGGGACTCGATTACCATCGGGCGGTCGGCGATCGGTTGACAAAACTCCAAGCGTATATCGAAGAATTGGTTCCAGGCGTGCGGACGCGTTCGATGGTCGATACGGGTGAACTCGTAGACCGAGCTGTCGCAGAACGTGCGGGAATCGGTTTTAGTGGTAAAAACTGTTCCATT
Organism: Exiguobacterium sp. s101; assembly: GCF_018617835.1. Taxonomy (NCBI): domain Bacteria; kingdom Bacillati; phylum Bacillota; class Bacilli; order Caryophanales; genus Exiguobacterium; species Exiguobacterium sp. s101. The sequence continues at coordinate 1,776 of NZ_JACSKX010000030.1, forward strand.
ATCTCTCCTGAGAAGGGATCCTATCTTTATTTAGGTGAAATGATTTTAGATGCATACTTGCCGCCGGATGAAGCGATTGAAGACGGATGCGGAGATTGCGATAAATGCATGACGGCCTGCCCGACGACGGCCCTTGTGGAGCCGGGTGTCCTCGATGCGAAGCGCTGCATCGCCTATCTCACACAGATGAAAACGTTGATGCCGAGGGAGTTTCGGTCAAAACTTGGCGGTCGCCTATATGGATGTGACACGTGTCAGCAAGTCTGTCCGTACAATCGTAAAAAAGACTGGCGACACCATGAAGAATTGTTACCGGAAGCTGAGATTGTCAAACCGCTCTTAGAGCCGCTTTTGGCATTAAGCAACCGGGAGTTCAAACAAAAGTTCGGACATTTGTCGGGCGCATGGCGTGGGAAGAAACCGATTCAACGGAATGCGATTTTAGCACTCGCGCACTACCGTGAACCTTCAGCGATTCCAATCTTACGGGAATTCATCAAACAGGATGAACGCGAAGATATGCGTGCGACGGCTGTTTGGGCAATCGGTGCGATTCTTGGACCGGATGCGGATACGATGTTTGAAGAGATTGAACGAAATGAAACGTCTGACATGGTACATGAAGAGATTCGTATATATCGAGAGGAGTGGGCACATGAAGATCGTGTCGTCTAAATGGGGACCGTTAGCGTATGAATTAAACGCAGCAGGCAAGCTGGCGGCTCTTGAGTTCACAACGCATGAACCGACAGAAGAAGCACCTGAATGGTTGCGGGATCTCATGTTGCGAGTCGAGCGGACAGGGTTTCAAGAAGCAGATCGTGCCTACGTCGAAATGAACGGGACACCGTTTCAACAGGACGTATGGGATGCGCTCTTGACCATTCCATATGGCGAGACACGCACATATAAGCAAATTGCTGAACAAATCGGTCGGCCGAAAGCCGTTCGCGCCGTCGGTCAAGCACTCAATCGGAATCCATTGCCGATTCTCTTTCCGTGTCACCGCGTTATCGGAAGCAGTGGAAAGCTTGTCGGTTTTGCGGGAGGGTTGTCCGAGAAACAACGTCTTCTAGAATTTGAAATGAAAAAGTGAGGGAAATCAACCATGGCGATTCATGTCGTAATGTTTCAACCAGAAATACCAGCAAATACTGGGAACGTCTCACGTACGTGTGCGGCGACGAACTCGGTCCTTCATCTGATTCGTCCGCTCGGCTTCTCGACGGACGATAAGATGCTAAAGCGCGCCGGTCTCGACTATTGGCAATTTGTCGATGTCCGTTATCACGACTCGTTAGAAGAACTGTGGGAGAAGCATCCGGATGGACAGTTCTTTTATATCACGAAGTACGGGGAACAATATCCGAGTGATTTAGACGTCTCTGATGTAGAGGGTGACTACTTCTTCGTCTTTGGTCGTGAAACGAAAGGCTTGCCGATGGAAGTCATCGAGAACAATTTAGATCGTTGCATCCGCCTGCCGCAATCGAATCTCGTCCGTTCGTTAAATGTATCGAATACGGCGGCCATCATTGTATATGAAGCCCTTCGCCAACAAGGATACGCAGGGTTGAAATAAAAAAGAACCGGATTCGTAAGAATCCTCAGGCTGTTGACTAACATGAATCATATCGCTCGCCTTTCCGGCGCCCACGCTTTCCGCAGGCAATCCCGGAGCCGCATCGCGACTT
>NZ_JACSKX010000004.1:0-168689 GCF_018617835.1 Exiguobacterium sp. s101
TTATGGGGGCAGAACGCCTCAAGAAACCGGGAACCACAAAAAAGGACGAACCAGGTCGCAAGATGCGACCTGGTTCGTCAACAAGCTGAACCTTCCTTTTTTCAAAGGAAGGTGTGCAGCTTATTTCAATTTGTTGCGGAGAACCATCTGTAAGATTCCACCGTGACGATAGTAATCGATTTCAACTTCCGAGTCAAAACGAGCGATGACTTTGAATTCTGTCACCGTTCCGTTCTCGTGTGTTGCTTTAGCGTTTAAGATGTCACGCGGACGAACAGACTCATCGACTTGGATATCAATCGCTTCCTCACCAGTCAAACCGAGTGATTCTGAAGATTCCCCATCTAAGAACTGAAGTGGAAGTACACCCATCATGACAAGGTTTGAACGGTGAATCCGCTCGAAACTTTGCGCGACCACCGCACGAATTCCAAGAAGGTTCGTTCCTTTTGCTGCCCAGTCACGGGACGACCCCATTCCGTAGTCGTTTCCAGCAAGAACGATGAGACCAGTACCTTGCTCTTTATACTTCATCGCCGCATCGTACATCGGCATGATTTCTCCAGTTGGCCAGTAAGTCGTGAATCCACCTTCTGTACCCGGAGCGACTTGGTTACGGATTCGGATGTTCGCGAACGTACCGCGCATCATCACTTCGTGGTTACCACGTCGCGAACCGTACGAGTTGAAATCGATTGGCTCCACTCCTTTTGAAAGGAGATATTGACCTGCTGGTGTCGTCTTCGAGAACGACCCTGCTGGTGAGATATGGTCCGTCGTGACCGAATCAGCGAACTTCCCGATAACGCGTAAACCATTCAACGCGTGCACCTCACCCGCTTCCGGTTCGAGTTGTTCAAAGAACGGTGGGTTTTGAATGTATGTCGACTCATCAGAGAAATCATACAAGTTTCCTTCTGGCACTTCTAGCGCGTTCCAACGTTCGTTTCCAGTAAAGACGGTTTCGTATTCTTTACGGAACGCTTCAGGGGAAACAACGTCTTGAACGACCATCTTGATTTCATCATTCGATGGCCAAATGTCTTTGAAGTAGACTTCATTTCCATCTTTATCCGTACCGAATGAATCATTCATGATGTCAAAGTTAACAGTTCCCGCAAGAGCATAGGCGACGACGAGCGGTGGCGATGCCAAGAAGTTCGCTTTCACAAGTGGGTGAACGCGTCCTTCGAAGTTACGGTTCCCTGAGAGGACTGATGAGACGAGCAAGTCGTTGTCTGTGATCGCCTCTTCCACTTCACGGTCGAGTGGCCCGGAGTTTCCGATACACGTCGTACAGCCGTAACCGACCGTATTGAAGCCGAGTTCGTCCAAGTAAGAAGTCAAGCCGGCCTTATCGAGATAGTCCGTTACGACTTTCGAACCTGGTGCGAGTGATGTCTTCACGTATTTTGGAACCGTCAAACCACGTTCTACCGCTTTCTTCGCAACGAGTCCAGCACCGACCATGACGTATGGGTTTGATGTGTTCGTACAACTTGTGATGGCAGCAATCGCGACATCTCCTGTGCTCATGTCGACTGCGCCGTCTTCGTAGTTAACTGTCGCCTTTTTGTCGAGTTCTGAACGGTCGAGACCGAAACCGCTATTTCCTGCAGGAGCGCTCAAGCTATCGATGAAGGATGTATGAACGTCTGAAAGGTTGATTCGGTCTTGTGGACGTTTGGGACCCGCAAGTGAAGGTTCAACTTTTGACAAGTCGAGCGTCAACACTTTCGTGAACGTTGGATCCGCTTGATCTGGCGTATAGAAGAGGTCGTTCGCTTTTGAATATTCTTCAACGAGTGTGATCAACTCTTCAGAACGGCCTGTCGTACGCATGTAGTTCAGTGTTTCCGTATCCACTGGGAAGAACCCACATGTCGCACCGTATTCAGGTGCCATGTTTGCAATTGTTGCACGGTCTGAAAGTGGCATCGTGTGAAGTGATGGACCGAAAAATTCAACAAATTTCCCGACAACTTTTTCATGACGAAGCATCTCTGTCACGACGAGCGCAACATCGGTTGCCGTCACACCTGGGTTGACTTCACCGATGATTTTGACACCGACGACGTCTGGTACTGGGAAGTATGAAGGTTGACCGAGCATGCTCGCTTCTGCTTCGATTCCTCCAACACCCCATCCGAGAACACCGAGACCGTTGATCATCGTTGTATGAGAGTCAGTTCCAACGAGTGAATCTGGGTAAGCTACTGTACCTTCCGTATCGCTCTTCTCAAGCACGACTGATGCCAAGTACTCCAAGTTTACTTGGTGAACGATTCCTGTAGCTGGTGGAACGGCACGATAGTTATCGAATGCTGTCTGTGCCCAACGTAAGAACTTGTAACGTTCTTCGTTACGTTCGAACTCGATATCCATGTTTTTCATCAATGCACCAGCAAAGCCGTACGCATCTACTTGAACAGAATGGTCAACGACGAGGTCGACAGGAATTTCTGGGTTGATTTTGTTTGGGTCCCCGCCAAGGTCTGCCATCGCTTTGCGAAGTGAAGCGAGGTCTACAACCGTCGGAACACCAGTGAAGTCTTGAAGTACGACACGTGCCGGCTTGAACGGTACGTCAATATCTTTCGAGACGTCGGCAGTACCCCATTTTGCCAAGTTCTCGACATGTTCTTTCGTGATGGCACGACCGTCTTGTTGACGGAGTACCGATTCGAGCAGAACACGAATCGAATAAGGAAGACGGCTGATGTCCGTTAATCCCTCTTCTTCTAACTTTTTCAATCGATAAAAATCATACGATTGCCCGTTCACCTCGAATTTAGTCCGAGATGAGAAGGCGTCTAAAACATTCGTCTGTTCCATTGCAATTTCCCCCTTTTTGAAAGCGCCGACCACACGACAATGCGTAATCGCTTACTTTTCACATATTTATCATAATACAAGTATAGCGTGACGTAAAATACATTCCGTCACAAATTAGTCATAAGTAAAACTTATTACGTTATTCGTTAGGAGTTAAACACAAAAAAACACCTCAAAAACGAGGTGTTTACAACTTATTCTTCTGTACCAATCTCTTCATTGACGTCAAGTGCCTCGACGAGAGTCAAGTCATCGGCATGACGTTCTGCAAAACGCTCAAACGTGAACTCGTTCGCGAATAGGAAGACCGGACGTTCCCAACGGTCAGTGACGAGCATATTCCGTGAGTCTTGGAACGGTTTCAGTGCTTTCAATTCCTTGTCTTTTACCCAACGTGCAACACTGTATGACACCGGCTCCATTCGGATATCTACGCCGTACTCGTTGTTTAAGCGATATTCGAACACTTCGAATTGAAGTTGTCCGACAGCACCGAGATAAATCTCGTTGTACTCGTTACGATAGACTTGGATTGCCCCTTCTTGTGCGAGCTGCTCCACACCTTTGTGGAAGTGTTTTGACTTGAGTGAGTTGACCGGCGATACGCGCATGAATAATTCAGGCGGGAAAGTCGGCAACGCTTCGAACGCAATCTTTTGTTTCGATGTCGTAATCGTATCCCCGATTTGATACGTCCCCGAGTCATAGATCCCGATGACATCACCGGCAAATGCCTGATCGACCGTCTCACGGTCGTTCGCCATCAACTGTGTCGACTGGCTCAATTTAATTTTCTTTCCAGTCCGTGTGAGCGTCACGTCCATTCCACGCTCGAATACACCTGAACAGATGCGGACGAATGCGATCCGGTCGCGGTGTGCCGGGTTCATGTTCGCTTGAATTTTAAAGACGAATCCACTGAAGTCTTCTGACGTCGGATTGATTGGACCAACGTTCGACTTACGTGCCTCTGGGGCTGGCGACATCTTTAAATAATGATTCAAGAATGCAGTCACGCCAAAGTCGACAAGTGCTGTCCCGAAGAATACTGGGGTCAATTTACCACTTTGAATCTCATTCACATCAATCTCGTTCCCGGCTCCGTCGAGAAGGTCAATCTCGTCGCGAAGATTTGTCAAGTTCTCTTCTGATAGATGATCAGCGAGCACCGGGTCGTTCACCCCATCCTCGCCCAGTTGAAGCGTCGACTTCTCACCACGGAACAAATGAACTTCATTTTTCATTCGATCATACACACCTTCGAACTGCATCCCACTCCCGATTGGCCATGTGATGGCAACAGAAGGCATGCCGAGCACTTCTTCAAGTTCCTCCATCAATTCAAGCGGATCTTTTGCCTGACGGTCCAACTTGTTCATAAATGTAAAGATCGGAATCCCACGCATACGACAAACTTGGAATAGCTTTTTCGTCTGTGCCTCAATACCTTTCGCTGCATCGATGACCATGACCGCGCTGTCGACCGATGTCAACACGCGATATGTATCCTCACCGAAGTCATTGTGTCCAGGTGTATCCATAATCGACACGACTTTATCTTGATAAATAAATTGCATGACGGACGATGTAACCGAAATTCCACGTTGTTTCTCGATTTCCATCCAGTCAGATTTGGCGTGTTTTGAATTTTTTCGTGCTTTGACCGTACCCGCCTCACGAATCGCACCACCGTGCAAAAGTAACTTTTCTGTTAATGTCGTCTTCCCCGCATCCGGGTGAGAGATGATGCCGAATATTCGACGTCTCTCAACTTCCTGTTTCAATTGGCTCATATACTATAGACCCTTCCTTTCTCGACTCAGATCATGCTTATTCTCGTAGCAACGCTCTCTATTCTAACGAAATCGATTCAGTTCGTCTATCCTAACAGGACGTGCGCCTTTTGCAATTTGATTCTTTTTTGTATACTTACGATGAAAGTAAGTGAATGAATAGAACGGGGGAAAGACGATGCCAGAAAACTTGATGATGTATTTCATTATATTCTGGGGATTCGTCATGATTGGTCTCATGACGATTGGCGGGTACTTCATGTTCCGCAAGTTTTTAAAACGAATGCCGAAAGAAGATGGACGTTCCCTACTTGATATTGAAGATGATTATATAGAGAGAACGCTTCACCTATGGACCCCGGAAACTCGGACGCTACTAGACCGGCTCGTCTCACCGGTTCCCGAGTTGTTCCGCGACGTCGCCATCCGAAAAATCGCCGGGAAGATTGGGCAGTTCGCACTTGAATCCCGGGCTAAAAAGATGACGACCGAACTCGTTGTAAAAGGATATATCGCTGCAACGCCAAAACGCGATCACAAGTTTCTAAAGAAAGCACTGGCCGAAGAAAAAATTGACTGGACACCTTACGAACATTATTTTCAGCAGTAGACTCTATCCGATTCGGCTAGAGTTTTTTGTTTATTAAATTGGGCGATTTGACTATTTGGAAATAGTAACTTTTCTCCCGAATTATATGACCTAAGCCCATCGTTCAATTTCCAGACAGCATTGAGAACGCTCGTAACTATCGTTGCCGGACTCGTCTTCTCAGCCGCTTCCTCATCCACTCATGACTTTTTTGAACACATCATTAATAGAGGATGCAACAAAACTTAACAAATATAAGAATCGATACGGAGACAGAAGTCGCCATCCTAAAAGAGAGGTAAACAAAAATGGAGCGGCATTGAGCCACTCCATTTTCATGTGATTGCGATTCGTTTATACTTCTGATACATCGCAATTCGCCACGGAACAATCATCCCCCACGCAATTAAATAGAACAATCCTCCAGTGGAGAATATATCGACTTCATGCCCGACCCAAACTTTCATCGCCGTGCGAATCGCAAGTAGTGCAAAAACCACGATAAAAAATGCTTTCGAGCGGGACAGATACACTTCCCCATCCCGTTTTTCAAAGTTTGATGTTTTGATTAAGAACAGGCTAAAGATCAGTCCGACCGCTAGCGCTTCAAGTACTTCAATCCATGACAAGCGAAACGCAGGAATTAAAAACTGAATCATCCCTGTTGTCATCGCAAGCGGTGGAATCAAGATTTTTTTTGCATTCGTCGGTTTCGCCGATGCTTTCACACGAACGAAGCTTGCCACGATCCCCATCAATAATGCAATAAGAGTCAATCCCCATAACATTGACATCTCAATCAACCCCTTAAAATCCGGTGAATCCGACAAGTTCGCTCATCCAGGCCGCGAATCGATTCATCCCATCAAAATATAATAGTACGCCGAACGCCATCATCAAATAGCCTCCAACTTTTGCAACTTTCGCGCTGTTTCGTGCTAAGTACTTAATTTTGCCTACGAAAGCGACCATCACTAAAAACGGAATCGCAAAACCGATGACATACGCCAACATGTAGCCGAGACCTTGGCTCGGATTCGTTGCGGCAAGTGCAATCACGCCCGCTAAAATCGGACCCGTACAAGGCGTCCAACCAGCTGCAAACCCAATTCCGATTAATACGGTTCCAAAATACCCACTCTTTCGTTCGCCGATATCCATTTTCTTTTCGCGCATCATAAATTGCGGTTGCCAAAGGCCCGCCAAAAAAACGCCGAATACGAAAATCAAGATGGCTCCGAACATCCGTAGACTATCTTTATACTGGATGAAGACGTCTGCAATCAACGATGTCGATAATCCAAGTACGAGAAAGACAATCGAAAAGCCGAATAAGAACGAAAATGTGTGGAACCAAGCTGTACGCTGTTTCAATCCTTCATTTTTTAATTCAGATACGGAAACCCCGGTAATATACGATAGAAAAACCGGATACAACGGGAGCGTACATGGTGATAAAAACGATAAGACGCCCGCCCCAAATGCGAGCCATAATGTGACTTCCATGACGATTTCCACCTTTCACGACCATTATAGCGAAAACCTATTTAAATTGCTCGCATCTTTTCCTTCGCATCTCAATATCATTTTGTAATTTTTGAAATGGAAATGAAACTTGTCATCTGTAAACGAAGGTGCTAAGATTTGGATATTCTAGTTCACAAAATTCTAACTTACATGATGGGGGAACGAACGTGGCAGTCACCGCAGCAGATACACTACACCAAGCCATTGAACAAAAACGTGATGAACTGTATGAAATCGCGTCAGAGCAATCTTGGACCTCGCCAGAAGTCATTTTGGTCAGTCAAGAACTTGACTCGCTGATTACTCATCACGTCATACCAAAATATAAAAAAGAACAGCTCAATACTTAATTTTATTGGCTCGTCACCTTGGGTGGCGAGCTTTTTTTCCATGGAAAAAGGACACCTAGGTAGGTATCCTTTCCAATTCAAGACATCAGACGTTGACCAGACTGAAGTTCATACATTTTTTTATAAAGACCATCCTGTTTCAACAACTCCTGATGATTTCCCCTCTCCACGATTTCCCCTCGATGCAAAACCAATATCAAATCGGCATCTTGAATCGTCGACAGGCGATGGGCAATCGCAATTGTCGTACGACCACGGCGCATCCGATCGAGTGCAATTTGAACACGTTCTTCCGTCTCGGTATCGATTGAACTCGTCGCCTCATCGAGAATGAGTATTTTTGGATTTCGCGCGACCGTGCGTGCAAATGCAAGCAATTGCCGTTCTCCACTCGAGAAGGTAGCCCCACGCTCCCCGACGATATGTCCATATCCGGCATCCAACTTCTCGATAAACGTATGTGCCTGAACAAATTCAGCGGCCTCACGCGTCCGTTCTGAATCGATGTTCGGATTGAACAGTTTTAAATTTTCTTCAATCGTTCCCGTAAACAAAAACGGGTCTTGAAGTACCAGTCCAACTTGCTGACGAAGTTCTTGTTCTTCAAATTGTTCGAGTGGCTGTCCATCGATCGTGATTTTGCCAGATCCATATGGGTAAAAACGTGTCAATAAGTTAATGATCGAACTTTTCCCGCTACCGGTATGACCGACGAGCGCGACCGTTTCTCCTGGCTTGGCGACGAACGAGATATGTTTCAACACATCGACTTCACCGTCATAACTGAACGTCACATCTTCGAATCGCACCTCCCCATCCGAAACACGAGCTTCTCCTGGCAACTGTTTTCCTGGAGATGGCTCATTTGTATCTAAAATTTTAAAGACGCGGTCCGCAGATACGACAGCTTGTTGAAACTCGCTCAGTCGTTGCATGATGTCAAGCACCGGTCGGAAAATACGCTCGATATAACTGATGAACGCGTAGACGACCCCGACTTGAACTTGCTCAGTCATCGAGAGGACTCCATAATACCCGAGAAGTCCAATGATGGAGAAGGCGAGCAACAACTCAATAATTGGACGGAGTAACATACTATCGAGCTTTAAGTTCCGATATCGTGCCTCTTGGTGCGCCTCATTCGTTTCTTCAAACTGACGGATGAGTCGTTCTTCTTGGCGGAATTGTTGAATGATTTCCATTCCATTGATGGATTCGTTCAACTGGGCATTGAGTTGAGACAACAGGTCTCGAACTTGAGCAAAATACTTCGTCGAGAAACGACGATACGCCCAGATGATGAGCCAAAAGAGTGGCAGTAGGACAAGTCCCATCGTCGCAAGTTGCGGCTCTAGTATGTATAGGAATATATACGTCCCAATCAATTGGACAGCCGACTGAACGAACGTACTCATGACACCGACGTATAGCTCTTTTACGGCCTCGGTATCATTCGTGATGCGGGATACGAGGACACCGGCTGGGGTACGATCAAAATAAGCGAGACGCATCCCCATGACGTGACGAAAAATATCCATTCGAATGTTCTGGACAATCTTCAATGCAATCTTTTGGAAGGAGATGGACTGCAGATAGTCAAATAGAATAGCTGACAAGTGCAGAATCATATAAACAGTGAAGAGGGCAATCACCCAGTTCGTCGGATAGACACCTGGCGTGACAAACTCATCGATGAACACTTTAATGAGAAATGGACCGGCCAACTTGGCACCTGTCGCAATCAATAGAAAAACGAAGGCGATACCGAGAGGTTTACTGTACCGTTTCGCGTAACTCAGCAATCGTTTGATGACTTGCCATTCTTGAATATCATGCTTCATCGTGCCCACCCCCTTCTACGATCGCCTCAAGCTGTTGACGGTCATATGTTTCTCGATACCAGCCTATCTCTTGAAGGAGTAACTCATGCCGTCCACGTTGTACAATTTTACCGTCTTCGATGACGAGAATCTCATCGGCATGTTCGACTGCGGAAAGTCGATGTGCGACGATGACTCGTGCCTGTTCCGGATTGCCGACACGAAAATGCTCGATAATCGATTCTTCGGTTTTCGCATCAACGGCAGATAGCGCATCATCTAAAATCAACACATCAGCCTCTGTCATGAGCGCCCGCGCAATGGAGATACGCTGCTTCTGTCCTCCTGATAATGTCACACCGCGCTCACCGACGAGCGTCGCGTACCCTTCAGGGAGGCGGACGATATCTTCATGTACCTCTGCGACCTTAGCCGCTTCGATGATTTCCTCCATGCTGGCGTCGGGTCTTCCGAATGCGATATTGTTTGCGATAGAATCAGAGAATAAGAAGTGGTCTTGCGGCACGACTGCAATTTTATCCATGAGAAGTGACTTTTTCACTTGGCGGATATTGATTCCACCGATTTTGATTTTGCCATCTTTCACATCATACTCACGGGTCAACAAGCGTACAATTGTCGTCTTGCCTGCCCCCGTCCTTCCGACGATCCCAATCGTTTTCCCACGCTCGATTCGGAAATGAACGTCATCGAGTACGATAGTCTCATCATAAGCGAACTTTCGAACGGCAACTTCCACCTCTGAGTGCGCCAGAGTCGTCGCAGCCATACGATCGTCTTGAATCTCAGGCTTGACGGCAAGCATTCGCTCGATGCGGTCGTATGAGGCACGTCCCCGTTCCACAATGTTAAACAGCCAACCGAATGCTAACATCGGCCACGTCAAGAGTGCCAAATAGGCAGTGAAGCTGACAATCTGTCCAATTGTCAATTCGCCCTGCTCGATTAAGACTGCCCCGTATCCGACAGAAAGGATATAGGAAAGACCGACAATTCCGAAGATTGTCGGATCATATAAGGCATCGATTTTAGCGACACGGACGTTTTTCGCCATGACCTCACTCGATAAGTTTTCAAATGAATCCACATCCCGCTCGACTTCCCCGGTCGACTTTAAGACACGAACACCACTTACACTTTCCTGCACTTTGTCATTCAATTCTGAAAATGCCGCTTGAGCGACCCCGAATCGGCTATGTAACATCTTTCCATATCGTGTCGTCAAAGCGACCATGATTGGGAGTGGCAGTAAGGCGACGAGCGTCAGTTTCCAACTGATTGTCGTAATCATCGTGATGATCACGAACGTTCCGAGCGTCACGCTATCAACAAGCGTCAAAATCCCCGCTCCGGCCGTCATCGATACGGCCTGTACATCATTTGTCGCATGTGCCATTAAGTCACCGACACGTGATTTTTTATAAAATCGCTGGTCGAGGTCCGTAAAGTGCCGATACAATTGACTGCGAAGCTTTCTACCTAGACGAATTGAAGCACCAAAGATGAAATAGCGCCAAAAGAAGCGGGCAACATAATTCCCAATCCCGACCGCAGCTAGTCCTCCGAGTAAAATCCAAAGCGTGTTCGATGCGAGTGAATCACTGTTTATTTCATCGACGACTCGTCCGATGATGCGTGGAGGAATCAACTCTAACCCTGCCACGAATATGAGTAAGACGATACCGATTGCATACGTCTTCCACTCGAGACGCAAAAACCAAGACAATTGTTTAAATACACGAATGAGAAACGCCCCCTTCTATCTTTATCAAAATTATGCGAGAATACTCCCACTTCTAAACGTTAAGGACAGGACTTGCGTGAAAGTGGGCGATGAATCGCCAACCTCTCTTTCGGGTAAAATATCTTCAAAAGGAGTGAACGTCACATGGTGAAGCACAAGGGCTATAAATTTCAGATCTATCCTACGAAGGAACAGGAAATTCTGATTGCCAAGACGATCGGCTGTTCCCGGTTCGTGTTCAACCATTTCCTGTCGAAATGGGACGCGGCCCATGAAGCACCGGCAAGGGACTGTCGTATGATGCCTGCTCGAAAGAACTTCCCATACTCAAGCAAGAATTCATTTGGTTGACGGAAGTGGACAGTACGGCCGTCCAGAACAGTGTCAAACACCTGGCTGACGCGTATAAGAAGTTCTTCAAGAAGGAGGAAAATCATCCCCGTTTCAAGTCGAAGCGAAACCCCGTCCAATCCTATACGGCGAACATCCGAGGGAAGTCCCAGCTCCCCGAGGTCTCGATCGTCGGGAACAAGCTCAAACTCCCCAAGCTGAAATGGGTGCGTTTCGCCAACTCGAGACAGGTCGAGGGTCGCATCCTGAACGCCACGATCCGACGAACAGCTTCGGGTAAATATTTCGTCTCCCTTCTCGCAGAGCAGGAGATCGGTGAACTGCCGAAGACCGGTTCATCGGTCGGCGTCGACGTCGGGCTGAAGAATTTTGCCATTCTATCGGACGGCACATTCTACAAGAACGACCGTTACTTCCGCACCCTCGAGAAGAAACTGGCGCGGGAGCAACGCAAGTTGTCCCGTCGTCAGCTCATCGCCCTGAACAAGAAGGTGAGACTTTCCGAGGCGAAGAACTACCAGAAGCAGAAGCGGAAAGTCGCACGCATCCATGAGAAGATCGCCAACAGACGCACCGACTTCCTGCACAAGGTGTCGACAGAGATCGTCAAAAACCACGACGTCATCGGCATCGAGACCCTGCAGGTGAAGGACATGCAGCAGGACCGCAAGTTGAGCAAGTCGATCTCCGAGGTCAGCTGGTCGGAATTCCATCGGATGCTCGAGTATAAGGCCGACTGGTACGGGAAGACCGTCGTGAGGGTCGGGAAGACCTTCGCCTCGAGCCAGCTCTGTTCGAGTTGCGGCCATCGACACAAAGACGTGAAACATCTTGGCTTGCGTGAATGGACATGCCCGAACTGCGGACTCCATCATGACCGTGATGTGAACGCAGGTATGAACTTGAAATTAGAAGCTGAACGCATGTTAGCTTCTTCAACCGTCGGGACGACGGGGTTAGCCTGATCACGTTTCTCTCGTTAGAGAGGATGACTCAGGAATCCTCCACCTCTAAGCGAAGCGTAGGTGGAGGTAGTTCAAATGAAGATTATTTCTTAATCGTAGCGAAAGTTCGTTCGATTGTCTAACAAAATGAGGAGACAAAAAAGCACTTCGAGGACCGAAGTGCTTTCACGACTCATTATGACTTCTTTTCATCTTTCATCTGCACGTTCATGGCGCGCATCACTTGGTTGACTTTCTTCTGTGATGGCTTTTGACCCATCTGCATCATCAACGTACGAATCATATCTTCATTGATTGGCGGGTTTTGTTCAAGGTAGTTCATCATGTATTTACGCGCGATGAAGAATCCAATCGCGATACCCCCGATGAGTGCTGCCACGACAAGAAGAATCCAAAATAATGTACTCAAGGCTTTACCTCCTCTACCATATGAAACATCGTTTTTTACTATACACTAAATCGAACAACTTCGCTAGTCGTCCAGAAAAAAAGTGACGGCCAAATGAATGGCCGTCATAAATAATCAATTTTAGATTAAAGTGATTTTACTGCATCGACGACGTTGTCGACTGACATGCCGTATTCTTTCATGAGGAGATCTCCAGGCGCTGAAGCTCCGAACTTATCGATTCCGAGTACTTTCCCACCAAATCCGACATACTTGTACCAACCAAGTGTCGCACCCGCTTCAAGTGACACACGCTTTGTGATTGAAGACGGAAGGACAGATTCTTTATACTCAGCAGATTGTGCTTCGAAGAGTTCCCATGACGGCATCGAGACAACTGCTGCGTTCACACCAACAGATGCGAGCTGTTCACGTGCTTCAACGAGGACATGTACTTCTGAACCTGTACCAAGTAAGAGAACGTCTGCATCTTTCGATTCACCCGCAACGACGTATGCGCCTTTTGCTGCGGTTTCAATCGATGTGCCTTCGAGTTCAGGCAATGCTTGACGAGTCAAGACGAGAAGCGATGGTGCCGTCTTCGATGTCACAGCTTGTTTCCAAGCAGCAATCGTTTCTTTACCATCTGCCGGACGAAGAACAGAAAGGTTTGGCATCGCGCGGAAGCTCATCAAATGTTCGACCGGCTCGTGTGTTGGACCATCTTCACCAACTGCGATTGAGTCGTGTGTCAAGATGAACGTCGATGGGAGTCCCATGAGCGCAGCAAGACGAACTGCAGGGCGAAGGTAATCTGAGAAGACGAAGAATGTCGCACCGTATGGAAGTACTCCACCGTGAAGCGCCATACCGTTTACAGCTGCCGCCATCGCAAATTCACGTACACCGAACCAGATGTTACGACCGGCCGGGTCTTCATCGAAGTCCACTGCACCTTTGATCATCGAGTTGTTTGAACCTGCAAGGTCAGCCGATCCACCGAAGAGTGTCGGTACTGCTTTCGCGATTGCGTTCAACACTTCGCCACTCGTTTGACGTGTTGCTTTTTTCGAACCGATTTCAAATGTCGGCAACTCGCTGTCCCAACCTTCAGGAAGCTCATTGTTCATCGCAAGTTCGAACTGTGCACCAAGCTCTGGATGGGCCGCTTTGTATGCTTCAACGAGCTCGTTCCAGTCTGACTCGTACTTCGCGCCGGGCTCGACCACTTTCTCATTGAACAAGTCGTATACTTCGTTTGGAACGTAGAACGACTCGCCTTCCCATTTGTAGAACTGTTTCGTCAATTCGATTTCAGCATCTCCAAGTGGTGCCCCGTGCGAAGCCGACTTCCCTGACTTGTTCGGTGAACCAAATCCGATCACCGTCTTGACTTCAATCAATGTCGGTTTCGACGTCTCAGCTTTCGCTGCATCAATTGCTTTTGCGATTGAATCGATATCTGTTCCATCTTCGACACGAATGACTTGCCATCCATAGGCGTTGAAACGGTCTTCAACGCTCTCAGAGAATGACTTGTGAAGGTCACCATCGAGTGAGATGTCGTTTGAATCATAAAGGACAACGAGTTTACCAAGTTTCAAGTGACCAGCGAGTGATGCCGCTTCCGCCGAGACACCTTCCATTAAGTCCCCGTCTCCGCAAATTCCAAATGTGTAGTGGTCAACGACGTTGAACTTGTCGCGGTTGTAAGTCGCTTCTAAGTGTTTCTCTGCCATGGCCATCCCGACAGCCATCGCAATCCCTTGTCCAAGTGGACCCGTTGTCGCATCTACCCCAGCCGTGTGACGATACTCTGGGTGACCTGGTGTCTTCGAGTCCATTTGACGGAATGATTTAAGGTCGTCCATTGACAAATCATATCCAGACAAGTGAAGGAGCGAGTACAAGAGCATCGATCCATGACCCGCAGAAAGCACGAAACGGTCGCGGTTGAACCAGTTCGGGTTTTTCGGGTTGTGACGCATTTTGTCTGTCCAAAGTGTAAACGCCATCGGTGCAGCACCCATCGGCATTCCTGGGTGACCAGAGTTTGCTTTTTGGACCGCATCGATTGAGAGCGTCCGAATCGAGTTAATCGCTAATAATTCTTTAGTAGTTGTTTCCACTAATTTCATCCTCTCTGTGTTAAGAAAGTTTTCTACCCGTCATATTCTATCATACTCATTCGTGTGTCACAACTAATTAATTAGTATAACACATTACATGAAATCGTTTCCTTCAATTGCATGAAAAAGAACGCAATCCGTTCGTCTGATGATTGTTCGTGTATAACAAAAATGCACATCCTATGCGAAATAGGATGTGCATTCAGCATCACTCACCACGATGGCGTTTTTGTTCTTCTTTCAATTTCTCTGGCGTGACGTCGTTTCCTTCTGGGTCAACGACTTTCATGCCCATCATTTGAGACTTGAAAGATTGACGGAACGCCTTCAAATATTCTTGACGCAAGTCTTGTTGTTCGTTCATCTCTTCTTGAGATAGTCCTTCCGTCTTCGCTTTGTTGGCGAGGAAATTAATTCGCTCCAATTGTCCGGGTGCTAACATATGACTCGCCCCCTCTCTCGTGAATTTGTTCTTCTACTTTACAAAATCAGAGAGGAAGAATCAAGTTTCAGCAACTGACCGGTGTTCGAGATAGCGTCGGTTGACCGTTGCTTTTGATACTTCGTATCCGAATCCGCGAAGTGTCGCCGCAATCTCGGCAAACGTCAACCCCCGCTCGCGCAATTGAATAATCTCTTCAATCGGAACTTCAATCCGATGTCGGCCACCTTGATCATTGTTCTCAATATTACGTTGTGGATTGAAACCGTTGGCGACCGCACGACGCATTCCGCGGGAAATCTTCGCGTTATGAATTTTCCGTTGATACTCTTCGACGACACTAACAATCTCTAACACCATCTTCTCAGCATCAGAAACAACGTAATCCGAATTCGACTGCATCGTCAACAATCGCACATCATGCTTCATTAATGTGTGTAGTATCGCAATTTTGGCATTTCCTCGTCCTAAACGACTGTCATCGGTGACGAGCACGGCATCCAACTGAGATGTCGATACGTGGTCAAGTAAATTGAGCAGCCCCTGTCGATTAACTTCATAACCGCTCTCTTGTTCTGTGATGACATCTATAATGTCGGCCCCTAAACGCGAAGCTAGTTCTTGTAATTCTTCGACTTGCCGACTGAGTGATGTCTCTTGGGTAGACTTGTTCGTCGATACCCGACAATAGATGACGACTCGCATCGCATCACTCCCTTTCATCGCATTCATTCCTTACGATACACAGTTTGAGAACGGTTCGCAATGCTGAACGATCACTCAGCGGCATACCATTTTGTTTTTCGTTCATTATGTTCTTCTCGCTCTGCCATGATTTGCGCTTCAATCGACTCTGCCTCGACATTGGCGACCTCTTCTTCAATCGTACGTTCCGATGTCATGATCGGTTCAACTGGTGTCGTTCCCCCACGTACCTCCCCAGCTAAATAAAAGGCGAACATCCCGACTAAGAGCATTCCGACTAAAATGATTCCGTTGAGTGTATCTTTCATGATTCCCTTACCTCCTGTATAAGAATATATGTTCGTTAGAACGTTTGTTCGTTTATCTGTTCTTATCATAAAACAAGAACTCGTGTTCGGTCAAGGGAAAATAACGAACGAATGTTTGTACGCTCATGTGTTCTTGTGTTACACTAAATACATAAAGAATAGGATGCGATTGCAGTTTATTCGATTATATCGAGGTGAACATAATGAAAAAAATGTCAGCGCGACAACAACAGATTCTTGATTTCATCAAAGACGAAGTTCGGGCAAAAGGCTATCCACCTTCTGTTCGTGAGATTGGAGAAGCAGTCGGTCTTGCCTCTAGTTCGACCGTACACGGTCATCTAGATCGCCTAGAGAAACGCGGTTTGATTCGTCGGGATAAGACGAAGCCCCGTGCAATTGAAATTCTGAGTGAAGATGCATCCACAATGGATGAGCAAGAGTCCGTCATGTTCGTTCCGGTCATCGGGAAAGTCACCGCGGGGACACCGATCACCGCCATCGAAAACGTGGAAGAGCACTTCCCTCTTCCGGCACATATCGTTGGTTCAGATAACGTCTATATGCTGTCCGTTTCTGGAGATTCAATGATCAATGCAGGGATTTTGGACGGAGACCGTGTGCTCGTCCGCCAACAGAGCACTGCCGACAATGGAGAGATTGTCGTCGCCATGACAGAAGAGGGCGAGGCGACTGTGAAGCGTATTTATAAGGAAGCTTCAAAAGTCCGTCTTCAACCGGAAAACGACGAGTTAGAAGCGATGTATTTTGACAACGTCTCAATTTTAGGGAAAGTTATCGGCGTATACCGGACAATTCATTAATGGCTAGCGGTAAGACCCATACCCGTACGAATCTTGTGGCAACCGGCGCACTTGCGGTTGCCACGCATTTTATTGATTTAGACGTCCCGCTCGCATTCATAATTGGTGCGATTATTGGAACGCTCTGGCTCTCCCCGGACCTCGATTTAAAATCAGATGCGTATTATCGATGGGGACCACTCAAATTGATTTGGCTCCCATATGTGAAACTTATGCCGCATCGCTCTCTACTATCGCATTTTCCTGGTTTGAGCGATGTGATTCGGATTATATATATCGGTTTCCCACTGGTGCTTCTCTTACCATTCACGGCATACGAAACGGAAATTCGCTCATGGGTGGACGTTCATGGCATGTCTTTCTTTCTAGGACTCGTCTTCGCGACGACACTCCATACGACGCTCGACTATACTTCAACGTTTTTCAAAAAAGCGTTTTAACCAACAAAGGACCACCTTCGTGAAGTACAGAAGGTGGTCCTTTGTTTTAATTGGAATGATAACGTGTTATAGGGTATCCATTTTATGAATGAAATGCTTAAACTAATACGACCCGATCTTTCCTGCACGCAAATTATCGAGATGAGTTGGAAGAAATCCGATATTGTCAAACTATGAAGGAGGAGAACTTGATGGTAAAAGCATTAAATGAGCTGATGGACTTTATCGAACAGCACTTAACGGAAGAACTCTTAGATTCAGAGATCACAAAAATCACCGGACTATCTGCTCACCATTTTAAGAGGATGTTTTCGTATATGTCAGGAATGACACTTCACACTTATATACGAAATCGACGGTTTACTATCGCAAATGAAAAATTGGTTCATGGTTCGAGCGTAACAGAAATCGCATATCTCTATGGATATCAATCGGTCGAAGGGTTTTCCAGAGCATTCCGAGATTGGTCTGGTCATTTGCCTTCCGAAGTCATGAAGAATCACATTCAAAAGACGTTCCCTCGCTTCACGTTTTATATCGATATAAAAGGAGGAACATCAATGGAGTTCAAGTTAGAAGAGAAAGAAGCTTTTCAAATCGTTGGAGTTTCAAAGCGTGTCCCTATTCAATTCGAGGGAGTCAACGAAGAAATCGTGGAACTAGCGAAGTCGATTACGGAACAGCAACGGGCTCACATGCATGAATTGGGCAATTTATATCCGTATCGTGCCTTAAACGTATCGTTCAATTTTGATGACGGTCACTTAGAAGAAGAAGGTTATTTGACACATATGATTGGTTTCGCCACGACAAGAAAAATTAAGTATGACGATCTTGAAATGATCTCAATTCCAAGAAGTTTATGGGCAGTCTTCCCGAACACAGGGCCATTCCCAAGCACTCTACAAGAGACGATGGCAAGAACTTATGCAGAATGGTTACCTTCTTCGGGATACGCACTTCAAGACTTGCCAAGCATTTCATTTAGCAAAATAGAAACAGGATATGACAACGTATATAGCGAGATTTGGGTCCCTGTTAAGGTTAGAGAAGAGCCACAATCTTAAAGATATCACTTCCGCTATTATGATTTATCAAAAAAGAGTATGGAGCACCCCCCAATCGAGGGATGCTCCATACTCTTTAATATATCTCTTCTATTTAGTAGAGCGTCAAGTACTGATCTCGTTCCCACTCTGTTACTTGCATACGGAACATATCCCACTCGATTTCTTTTAACTCGAGGAAATGTTCACCAATGTGTTCACCGAGCGATTCCATGACGACCTTGTCTGCACGAAGGACTTCGAGTGCGTCAAAGAGTGTCGCCGGAAGATCGTCGATTCCGTTCGCTACACGCTCTGGCTTGTCCATCACGTAGATGTTGCTGTCGATTGGTTTTGGTGCATTCAAATCTTTTTCGATTCCGTCAAGACCTGAAGCCAAGAGCGCAGCAAGTGCGAGATACGGGTTCGCTGCCGGGTCAACCGAACGTACTTCGATACGAGTCGAGAGACCACGTGCTGCTGGCACACGTACGAGCGGTGAACGGTTGCGTGCGCTCCATGCAACGTAGCAAGGTGCTTCGTAGCCTGGTACGAGACGCTTGTATGAGTTCACAGTCGGGTTACAAACTGCAGTGAAGGCACGAGCGTGCTCCAAGATACCAGCTGTGAACGCGCGTGCTGTGTCAGAAAGTTCCATGTCGCCGTTCGGATCGTAGAAGACGTTCGTGTCGCCTTTGAAGAGTGACATGTTCGCGTGCATTCCTGAACCGTTCACACCAAAGAGTGGCTTCGGCATGAATGTCGCGTGAAGACCATACTTCGCAGCGATCGTCTTGACGACGAGTTTGAACGTTTGGATGTTATCTGCCGTTGTGACAGCATCGGCGTATTTGAAGTCGATTTCGTGTTGTCCTGGTGCGACTTCATGGTGTGACGCTTCGATTTCGAAGCCCATGTTCTCAAGTTCGATGACGATTTCTTTACGGCAGTTCTCACCAAGGTCAACTGGTGCCAAGTCGAAGTATCCACCTTGGTCGTTAAGCTCAAGTGTCGGACGACCTGAAGCGTCTTTCTTGAACAAGAAGAACTCTGGCTCTGGTCCAACGTTGAACGCTGAGAAGCCAAGCTTTTGCATCTTTTCAAGGTTACGTTTGAGCGTACCGCGTGGGTCACCGCTGAACGGTGTACCGTCCGGGTTATAAATATCACAAATTAAGCGAGCGACTTTTCCGCTGCCATTTGTCCACGGGAAGACAACCCATGTGTTGAGGTCTGGATACAAGTACATGTCTGATTCCTCGATGCGGACGAATCCTTCGATTGACGATCCATCGAACATCATTTTGTTATCAAGTGCTTTGTCCAATTGGCTGATCGGCACCTCGACGTTTTTGATTGTTCCGAGGATGTCCGTGAATTGAAGACGAATAAAGCGTACGTCTTCCTCTTGTGCGATGCGTTTAATGTCTTCTTTTGTGAACGTTTTTCTGGCCATGGTAAAATGTCCCCTCTCACATTGCGTAATGGTTGATGTGTGTGGCGTTATCGATAAAAACGAGAAAGCTCGCCTTGAATGAGCGACGTCTTATTGAAGCGACCGGCTTCTTGAAGCTGTGTTTTCAACAAATGATGTAACTCTTTTTCTGAAATCTTCGGAGTTTCATCAACCGGTGTAGCCGGAGCGGACGTTTCTGGTCCTTTTCCACCTTCTTGCTCTAACATATGGCGAATCGCTGCCAAGTTAAAACCTTGGTCAATGTAATCCTTGATTGCGAGTAGACGTTCGACATCATTAAAGGAATAAAGTCGTCGTTTCGATTCTGTCCGACTAGGAGAAACCAGACCCTGTTCTTCATAATACCGAATCTGCCTACCAGTCAGCTGCGTCAAATCTTGGACGATTCCAATCGGAAACAGCGGGTTGGAGCGACGAAATTGATCGGCCATCCTTACCCCTCCTTTTCTGTCTCACAATGTGAGAATAATACATGACAACAATCCTGTCAATAGATGTTAACAAAGTTAACATGACAGAACAGTTACAAATGCGTTGACTGATTTTGCTCGTCGAATGCTACTAAGCCCTTACCGTGTAATTGGCTCAACGCCAACATCAAAGCGACCTTTACGTGAGCATACGTCAGACCACCTTGGACGTACGCTGTGTATGGTGCTCGAAGTGGTCCATCAGCCGAAAGTTCGATGGACGAGCCTTGAATGAATGTCCCCGCCGCCATGATGACATCACCTTCATAACCCGGCATATAGGCCGGCACAGGTAATGCATGTGCATTTACAGGAGATGCCATTTGGATGCTTTGACAAAACGCGATCATCTTGTCACGGTCACGGAACGTCACCGACTGAATCAAATCCGTTCGTTCAGTCGTATAGTGCGGGTCGGTCTCAAACCCCACTAGTGACAAGAGACTGGCCGTCAAGTGTGCTCCTTTCAGCGCTTGCGCAACCGTATGAGGAGCCATATAGAAGCCTTGATACATCTCTTGAAGCGAGTAGAGCGATGGACCGGCTTCACTTCCGATTCCCGGGGTCGTCATCCGGAACGAACAGCGTTCAATCAACTCTTTCGTACCCGCGATATATCCACCCGTCTTCGCCAATCCACCGCCCGGGTTCTTAATGAGGGAGCCGGCCATCAAATCTGCCCCGACATGCGTCGGCTCCATCGTCTCGACGAATTCACCGTAACAGTTGTCAACGAACACATACACATGCGGATGCGCCGCTTTGATGCGTTCGATGGCAACTTTGATCTCTTCGACTGGGATACTGCGACGGTTCGCGTATCCTTTCGAACGCTGAATCCCGACAAGTTTCGTTTCAGGACGAATCCGTTCGATGACGCAATCGATATCGATTTCACGATTTTCTTTTAATTCCACTGTGTCATACAAGATACCGAGCTCTTTCAACGAGCCGCGACCATCGCCTCGGATGCCGACAACCTCCTCGAGCGTGTCATACGGCTTCCCTGTGATATAGAGCAGTTCATCACCTGGTAGAAGGACACCGAACAAGGCAATCCCAATCGCGTGGGTACCAGAGATAATCTGTGGTCGACATAGCGCGAGCTCGGCTCCGAACACATCCGCATAAATCGACTCGAGCGTGTCTCGACCAATATCATCATACCCGTACCCCGTCGTCGGATTGAAGTGGAAATCAGACACCTTGTGTTTCTTAAAAGATTGAAGGACGCGATACTGGTTGTATTCGGCTGTTTCTTCAATCTTCTCAAAAAATGGTTTGACCCGCGCCTCCGCTTTTTTCACGAACGGCGCGAGCGTATCATAATGTTCAATCTTTTCTTGCCACATACTTACACCTCAAATCGTTTTAGCGTCGCGTATAGACGCGTGTCTTCTCTCATATAACCGACCAATTCGACAGAGCCATCCTCTAAGAAGTTTTCTTGAAGACGATACATCACCTCTTTGGCTGGATGATAATGTTCAAAAGCCGTCACCGGTAGGATGACATGAACTTTTATCAAAATGTCCGCAATCTTATCCTCGAGCGCACCTGTCAACGTCTCGATATCTTCTGGTGCGATTGCCGAGATTAACAACGGTCCGCCGACAAAGTCTGTCGTGAGACGGTCTTTTTTATTATACACCTCGAGTTGGGGCACCTCACTCGCACCGAGTTCTTCAAGTACCGCATTGGTCGTATCGATCTGGTTCAAGTAATGTGGATTTGATGCATCAATCACATGGAGAATCAGGTCGGCACCGACCACCTCTTCTAATGTCGAACGGAACGCAGCGACAAGCTTAGTCGGTAGGTCGCGAATAAATCCGACCGTATCCGTGATGAGCACTTTCCCACCACGCGGGAGTTCGAGCTCACGCGTCAACGGGTCGAGCGTCGCGAACAATTCATCCTGCTCATACGTGTCCGCATCCGTCAACCGGTTGAAGATTGTCGACTTCCCAGCGTTCGTATACCCGACAAGAGCGACTTGGAACACACGATTTTCTTTCCGGCGTTCTCGGTAACGATCACGGTGCGCGACTGTTCCTTCGAGTTGTTTTGTGATCTCATCAATGCGACGCTTGATATGGCGACGATCCGACTCAAGCTTCGTCTCACCAGGACCACGTGTCCCGATCCCTCCACCGAGCCGTGAGAGCTGTGTCCCTTGTCCGATTAGACGGGGAAGCAAATAGTTCATCTGCGCGAGTTCGACTTGTAGCTTCCCTTCACGTGACTGGGCACGACTTGCAAAGATGTCTAAGATGAGTTGCGTACGGTCGATCAGCTTCATCTCGACCGGGTCGTTCAGGGCGATGCGAATGTTCTTCGACTGCGCAGGCGTCAACTCGGCGTTGAAAATCAACAGGTCCGGCTCGAACTGCTCGACGAGCATCGCAAGTTCTTCTATTTTTCCTTTCCCGATAAAGGTACGACGGTCGATTTGTTGGCGTTTTTGGTCGAGCCGGGCAACGACGTCACCTTGCGCCGTGTCCACGAGTTCGACGAGCTCGCCCATCGACTGTTCATATGTCCAATCATCGACATTCGGTAACTGACAGCCGACGATAACAACTTTTTCACGTTCAATCATGTAATCCCTCATTCCATAAAGTCTCACCTTTCATCTTACCACGAATCAGCGCATAGAGAACGTCCGTTTGTGGTAGGATAAAAGAAGAAGGAGGCTTGACCATGACGAAACGTAGAAAAGACTATCCGCTTCCCGAGTTTATCGAAACTTACTTGTATCATCTCGGTGCAAGCGGTCGTCAACCCTCGACGCTCAAACGATATCGCTACGACTTGATTGACGTGCATAAATACTTTCACGACCACAATGTCGAACTAAACGAACCGACGGACTGGCTAGACGTCCCAATCGAATCGTGGAAGACGTTCGTGAACGACTTCTTAATCGAAGAGAAGCACTATCAACAGGCGACCGTCGCCCGCATCGTCACGGTCATCAATAGCCTGACCAACTTTTTAAATCCGCTTCGGAAAAAGATGCTTGCCTATTCACAGCCGGCGCATACGCTGACAATCGATCAAATCGCACTCGAGTCTGAATTTGACCGGCTCGTTCAAACGATTCGATCGACGAGAGGATTGAGTGAGAATCAGCTCCAAGCTCATCCCTATCTTGTCAATCGGAACGAACTGATTGTGACACTCTTCTATAAATATGGATTACGTGTCCATCACATCATTCGTTTGCGAATGAGCGACTTACATTTGGCCGACCAGACCTTTGATGTGTATGACCGGCTCGGCAACCAGTTCACGTTGAAGCTGTCCCAAGAAGACCAATCGTTACTCATGAACTACTTGGCCGATATCCCGACGCCAGTAAGACCACGCTGGTATTCAGAAGACCCCGTCTTCGTTTCATTCGATTTCGCACGGATGACGTTCCGCTGGGTGTACGCGAAAAATCAACCGAAGCAATTGACGATCGTCATGATCACGAAGATGATGCGTCAATTAAATGAACGGAGCGGATTCGCACGTTCCGTCACCCCGTCGATGCTCAGGAACGCCCACGTGTTAAAGACATATGCGACAGATATGACGCCAATCGAGCGGATGAACATCACGTGTATGCATAAAGAGTCTTCCCTTCGCCGGTACGAGCAGGCGTATGAGGAGTTCGGAACCGAACTATTCGATTCAGACGAAAGACCCGCCCTCTCGTAAAGGGCGGGTCTAGTACTGTTATTAAACGTAAACAATCCATCGCTATACCGTTTCAAAAAAAAAGAATCAACTTGCCGTTCTGTCACTTCGCTAAGTGTAGAAGGATTCCATTTCGGAGTACGATCTTTATCAACAAGAACTGAACGAACCCCTTCATAGAAATCATGACATTTCATAAAATGCAATGCGAGGTTTTGTTCCATATCAAAACACGCTTGAAGAGATTGCTCTTTCCCTTTCTGCATTTGACGAAGGGTCACTTTCAATGACGTGGGTGACATAGATCGGAGTGTCTCTATCGTTTTCTCTGCCCACTCATCGCCTGTTCTCGCACCTTGTTTAAGTGATGAAATAATCTCTTCAATTGTTTCAAACCGAAAGTACTGATCGATTTTGTCTTGTACAGATGATATTGACGAAGGAAGAGAAACAGGTCTCCGGAACGAATCCAATAGCTGATTGAGATCCGTTTCAACTGAATCAGGCGTCCAACGTTTTTCCATCATGCCTTCTTTTAAAAGACTTTCCAACTGATAGATTACCCTTTCTCACAACGGATAAGATAAACTGTAGCGATTCATATCGTATACTAAAAGAAACGAATCATTGGAGTGATTTTCATGTCGAAACTTTCACAGGAAGAAACCCTCGAATTACTAAATACTCTAGAGTCTCGCTTTACTGCGAACGTTGAACGTCCTCCTGACGTTGTCTGGTCGGACGTATTTGAACGAATTCAAGGTGATCAGGACAAATTGATTACACTCACTTTAATGGAACAGAGCGGAGGAGAACCTGATGTGATTCGTCTACCTAACGGAGATTTCGCTTTTTGCGACTGTTCAGTCGAGAGTCCGAGTGGTCGCCGAAGTCTCTGTTATGACGAACCAGCGCTCGAAGCACGTAAAAAGAATAAGCCTGTCGGAAGCGCGGTCGCCTTATCTGAACAGATGGGCATAACCCTTCTCGACGAAGACACATACCGACACTTACAAACACTCGGTGCATTCGACTTGAAGACATCGAGTTGGATTCAAACACCTGATACCATCCGTCAAAAAGGTGGCGCACTGTTTTGCGACTATCGTTATGATCACATATTCCTCTACCACAATGGTGCAGATTCTTATTATGCCGCTCGAGGATTTAGAGGGATACTCATGATTTAAGCAAGGCATTTCGCCTTGCTTCTTTTTTTCATTGTAATTATTTAATCACAATGCGGTAATTGAAATATCAATAGTTTGTTTAGGTATTTTTCTTGTTTTTAAGATTCCATCAAAAAACTGCAGACAGATTGTCTGCAGTCCTCGCTTACGCGTGTAGTGTCACATTCAACTCTTGCGCGACCGTTTTGAACGCTTCGAGTGCTCGTTCGAGGTCGTCTCGCGTATGCTCCGCTGTGACGATGGTACGGATGCGTGCTTTCCCGCGCTCGACCGTCGGGAAGGCGATACTTTGAGCAAATACACCATGGTCCTTCAACTTGTCCGAGAACATATGCGCAAGCGTCTCTTCGCCGAGCATGACCGGTGTGATCGGTGTCGTCGCATGTCCGATATCGAAACCGAGGTCACGTAGACCGTTCTTGAAGAACTCCGTGTTTGCCCATAGCTTGTCGAACAACTCTTCTTCCTCTTTCATGACACGGATCGCTTCACGGTTCGCCGCCACGACTGCCGGTGGATGTGATGTCGAGAAGAGGAACGGGCGACCTTTATGGATCAAGTAATCGCGTACGTCTTGTGAACAGGCGACATAGCCACCTAAGACACCGATTGCTTTTGAGAGCGTCCCGACCTGTAACGCGACGCGACCGTCCAATCCGAAGTGGTTGACCGTCCCCCGTCCGTTCTTCCCGAGGACGCCGGATGCGTGGGCATCATCGACCATAACCGCAGCGTCATATTTCTCTGCGAGTTCGACGATGGCAGGAAGCGGTGCGATGTTCCCATCCATCGAAAATACACCGTCCGTCACGACGAGACGCGTGCGATAATCTTGTGTCTCTTTCAACGCCTTCTCCAAGTCTTCAAGGTCGACGTGCTTATAAATACGACGCGCCGCTTTCGTAAGACGAATCCCATCAATGATGGACGCATGGTTAAGGGCGTCACTAATGACGACATCCTCCGGTCCGAGCAGTGCAGACAACACCCCGAGGTTCGTTGCAAATCCTGATTGGAAGACGAGTGAGGCCTCCGTATGTTTGAACTCGGCGAGCTCACGCTCAAACGCTTCGTGCATCTCGAACGTCCCGGCAATCGTCCGGACCGATCCCGTTCCTGCCCCATATTGCCCGACCGCTTCAATCGCCGCTTGTTTTAATCGCGGATGGTTCGCGAGTCCGAGGTAGTTGTTCGAGGACAACTGGACGAGTGATTTCCCATCGATTGTCACTTCATTCCCTTGTGCCGATTCGAGTGGGACGAGCTTACGGAACGTCCCCTCTTCTTTCATCTCATTGATTGCTTCTGTAATATGTTCAAATGCCATGTTGTTTCCCCCTTTAAGGTATTAAGACGACCTTTCCACATTTCCCTGCCCGCATGAGTTCGAACCCTTTCTCGAACTCCTCGAGCTTAAAGACGTGCGTGATGATTGGTTCGACGTTCAACTGACCCGTCGCAAGCATCGTCGAGACTTGGCTCCACGTCTCATACATTTTTCGTCCTGTGATCCCTTGGACACGGACCCCTTTAAAGACGACGTCCCGCGTGAGGTCGATGGCGACCGGACGAGCCGGGAGTGACAAGACATTGACGTCTCCACCTGCCGTGACCATCTTGAACGCCTGATCGATCGCAATCGGGTGTCCGCTCATCTCGCAGACGACATCAATCCCGTCTCCGTTTGTCTCACGCTCGATCAATTCGAGCGGATTCTCTTCTAAACTGTTGATGACGACATCCGCCCCCATCTCCTCAGCGAGTTTTAAGCGATACGGATTGACGTCGACCGCGTATACTCGGCTTGCGCCTGCTGCTTTGGCGACGCCGACCGCCATGAGTCCGATTGGCCCACAACCGACGATGGCGACCGATTTGGCAGACACGTCACTCGCCAATACCGTATGAACCGCATTCCCGAGTGGTTCTTGAATCGAAGCAAGTTTCGCTGGCATCGACTCCGGGTTCACCCATAGATTCTCTTCAGGCATGACGACATATTCTGCGAAGCAGCCTTGCGTGTCCACACCGATGATTTTTGTGTTTTTACAGATGTGGTACTGACCGCGCAAACATTGCTTACATTGATGACAGACGATATGTGTTTCAGCAGACACCGCCTGCCCGACTTTGATCCGTTTCGTCCCTTCGCCGAGCGCCACGACTTCCCCCGAAAACTCATGACCGAATACGTACGGTGGTTTGACGCGGCTTTGTGACCATTCATCCCATTCATAGATATGGACATCGGTCCCGCAAATCGATGTCGCTTTAACTTGAATGAGTACTTCTCCAGGTCCTGGTGTCGGAACTGGTACGTCGACCAGTTTTGCCCCAAACCCGGCCGTGTGTTTTTGAATCGCTTTCATTACTGGTGTCGTTGATTCCGTCTCTTTGGTTGACACAAGTTGTTCCATTGAAAACGTCCCCCTCTTGTTTCTCATGATCGAACGATACGTTCTTTATCATCTTGTCATAAAATGACGAAACTGAGAAGATGCATCATGATTTTTTTATGACATTCTTCTGAGAGTTCGTCTTAGCACGTCTCACTTAACTGATGTGAGATATCACCAATCGCCACTTCCTTATATTGATTGTTCGAATACTCAATCACTGTCAAGCTCGTCCCTTCAATCTCATCATCAAACCACAACTCAGATATATTTGCTTCCCTGATTTCTCGTAAGATCGCTTGAATGACCATTCCATGTGTCACAACCAGAACATTGCCACTCATATTCGCTTGAATGATATGTTGCATTGCAGATGAAACCCGATTCGTGAATGTCAACATGGCTTCTCCATGATTCAACCGATGATCATATTGACTCGGATTTGACCAAAATGTTTCAAATACATCCATTCGTTCGATTTCGTCTTCCGCCTTCCCTTCCCAGACACCAAATGAAATTTCATCCAACTCATCTAAGATATGTACCGGTGAATCTAATGATACGTCCATCGCTTCTAACGTTTGAATGGCTCTACCACTGGGGCTCACATACACGGTCTCAAAAGCTATCGTTTGAAGTCGGTTTCCTAACTTTTCCGCATTCAAGACTCCCTCGCTCGTTAACGGCGAATTTTGCCGGCCTTGTAAACGTCTTGCTTTATTCCACTCTGTTTGTCCATGCCTGACGATATATAACGTTAACATCTTAATCTCCCTTTCCTCTCTACATTAAAAAGAGGAGCCATCCGCGCCGATGGCTCTTCTTCACAAGAATAGGACCTATGTCCCTACTGCTCATCGTGGCTCGATGATGAGCTTGATGGCAGTACGTTCCTCACCGTCTATCATAATATCCGTAAAGGCTGGAATGCAAATCAAATCGAGACCGCTTGGCGCGACAAAGCCTCGGGCGATTGCGACGGCTTTGACGGACTGATTCAGCGCACCTGCCCCAACCGCCTGTATCTCACACGTTCCTTTTTCACGCAGCACACCCGCTAAAGCACCCGCAACGGAGTTAGGGTTCGATTTTGCCGAAACTTTGAGTACGTCCATTCTTGTTTCCCCCTCGGGTAGGTTGTTCAATCAAACCAGACGGTCTGATCATCTAGGTGAATTCGTTCGATTTTTGTCGCTCGTTTCGTCTGATCATCGATTGTAATGAAAACTCCATTAAGTTGTTCCCGTCCCTCGGCAACTTCAAACCGAACTGGGAGTTGTGTCATAAATTTTTTTAAGACGACCGATGCATCCATCCCGAGCACCCCGTCTAGTGGACCGGTCATGCCGACGTCTGTAATGTAGGCCGTTCCGTTCGGTAGGATGCGTTCGTCTGCCGTTTGCACGTGTGTATGTGTCCCAACAACGGCTTGAGCGCGTCCATCGAGATGATACCCCATCGCAATCTTTTCACTTGTCGCCTCGGCGTGGACATCGACGAAGATGGCATCGACCTCATCCCGCACTTTTTCAATGAAACGGTCGACGGTACGGAATGGGCAGTCAAGAGATGGCAAAAAAACATTTCCCATTACGTTGATCACGGCCAATTTCTTCCCATTCTGCTTTAGCTTCATCATCCCAACACCAGGAGTCCCATCCGGATAGTTGGCCGGACGAACAATCCGGCCTGCATCGTCGATCCAGTCAAAGATGTCGCGGTTGTCCCACGTATGGTTCCCCATCGTTATCCCATGAAAGCCGAGCTCCAAAAACTGTTGATAAATCTTTTTCGTGAGACCGCGTCCGTTCGCCGCATTCTCCCCGTTGACGAGCATGAACGTCGGGTTGTATTTATCTTTCAACCGACCAATCTGATTGCTTAAAATATCTCGACCTGGTTTACCGACCACGTCACCGATAAATAAAATTTTCATATAAAATCCTCCCTCAAACAGAAAAAGCGGAGAAATTCTCCGCTTCGTTTACTTCGCATAATCGACGGAACGTGTTTCACGAATGACCGTCACTTTAATTTGTCCAGGATAATCGAGTTCATCCTCGATTCGCTTACAAATATCGCGTGCCATCTTGCCGGCGACTACATCGTCGACGACATCAGGACGAACGATGATTCGGACTTCACGTCCCGCTTGAATCGCATACGATTTTTCGACACCTTCAAACGACTCACAGATTGACTCGAGTCGTTCGAGACGGCGAATGTAGCTTTCAAGTGTCTCTTGGCGAGCTCCAGGACGAGCTGCTGACAAGGCGTCGGCCGCTGCCACAAGTACCGCAATCGTCGATGTCGCCTCGACGTCCCCGTGGTGGGAAGCAATCGAGTTGATGACGACCGGATGTTCTTTGTACTTCGTCGCAAGTTCCACACCGATCTCGACGTGACTACCTTCGACTTCGTGATCGATCGCTTTACCGATATCGTGTAAGAGCCCTGCCCGCTTCGCGAGCGTGACATCTTCCCCGAGTTCGGCTGCCATCATCCCGGCAAGGTGTGCCACCTCGACCGAGTGAGACAAGACGTTCTGACCATAACTCGTACGATAGCGCATGCGACCGAGTGTTTTGACGAGGTCTGGATGGAGTCCATGAATCCCGGCTTCGAACGTTGCTTCTTCTCCGTACTCACGAATGCGCTCATCCACTTCCCGACGCGATTTCTCGACCATCTCTTCAATTCGAGCCGGGTGAATCCGACCGTCTTGAACGAGTTTTTCAAGCGTCATTTTGGCGATTTCACGGCGAACCGGGTCGAAACCTGACAAAATGACGGCTTCTGGTGTGTCATCAATGATGAGGTCAATCCCAGTCAACGTCTCGAGCGTCCGGATGTTACGACCCTCACGCCCGATGATGCGACCTTTCATCTCATCACTCGGTAAGTTGACAACAGATACCGTCGTCTCAGCGACATGTTCAGCAGCGTATCGTTGCATCGTGAGAGATAAGAGGTGTTTCGCTTTTTTATCCGCTTCTTGTTTTGCTTTTTGCTCGATTTCTTTTTGAAGGAGAGCAGCATCGTGAAGCGCTTCCTGCTTCGCTTCGTCCATGATGATGGTACGTGCTTCATCTTTCGAGAGGGATGCCACGCGTACAAGTTCTTGGCGTGCCTCTGCGTATAAGTCCTCCACTTTGCTTTCAAGCATTTCTGCTTCACGCTTGCGCTTTTCGAGTCCTCGTTCCTGTTCATCAAGTGAGTCTTCTTTCCGCTCGAGCATGTCTGCTTTGCGTTCGAGAAGCTCTTCTTTTTGAACGAGGCGATTCTCTTTCACTTTCTGGTCTTCGCGACGTTCACGCAATTCCTGTTCCGTCTCATTACGAAGTTGAATCATCTCTTCTTTTACTTCAAGCCGTGCTTCTTTTTGCATCGCTTCCGATTGTTGTTTGGCTTGCTCCACAATCTTAGTCGCTTCCGTCTCGGCACCTTGAATCTTCGCTTCGGCGATCGATTTACGCACAAAAAAACCTGCAACAAAAGCTATCGGCAAAAGGAGGATCAGAATAAGCCAGTATAGCCATTCCATCATGTTCACCTCCCTTTCGCAAGGTTATTTTATTTTTTTAATAAGTGAGTAGCACGGGCAAGCCCGCGCATAACTTTATTGTACTTATTTAAGAGTGAGAATGCAATGCACGGACAGGATAGAACTACCAATCGTCTAAAAATTATACTAAAAAAATCTCACTCGGATGATTCCAAGTGAGACAATCTGTTTATTCGTCATCGAGAAGTGAAATAACTTCGTCGTCTTCCCCTTCGACTGTGACCGTTTTTTCTCCGTTCAAGCCGTAGTGGTCGCGAATTTGTCGTTCCACTTCGGCAGCGATTGCTGGGTTTTCTTTCATGTACTGCTTCGCGTTCTCACGGCCTTGACCGAGACGTTCCTCATTGAATGAATACCAAGCTCCACTCTTTTGAACGATATCGAGGTCTGCACCGATGTCGATGAGCTCCCCTTCACGTGAGATCCCTTCTCCATACATGATATCGACTTCTGCCGTTTTGAATGGTGGCGCAATCTTGTTTTTAACAATCTTGATCTTCGTACGGTTCCCGACCATATCTTGACCTTGTTTGAGTGTTTCTGCACGACGAACTTCAAGACGCACCGAAGAGTAGAACTTCAAGGCGCGACCACCTGGAGTCGTTTCCGGGTTACCGAACATGATACCGATCTTCTCACGGATTTGGTTGATGAAGATCACAATCGTCTTCGACTTGTTCGTCGCACCAGACAGCTTACGAAGTGCCTGAGACATCAAACGGGCTTGAAGACCAACGTGTGAATCTCCCATTTCCCCTTCGATTTCGGCTTTTGGTACGAGTGCCGCAACCGAGTCGACAACAAGGATATCAACCGCACCAGAGCGAACGAGCGCTTCAGCGATCTCAAGCGCCTGCTCCCCTGTATCCGGTTGAGAGAGAAGCAACTCATCGATGTTGACACCAAGGTTTTTAGCATACTTCGGATCGAGCGCGTGCTCGGCATCGACGAATGCAGCTTGACCTCCGCGTTTTTGAACTTCCGCAATCGCATGAAGGGCGACAGTCGTCTTACCTGAAGATTCTGGTCCGTATACTTCAATGACACGACCACGTGGATATCCACCTGCTCCGAGCGCGACATCGAGAGCGATTGACCCTGAAGGGATGACCGACACTTGTTGGTCTGTATTTTCACCAAGGCGCATAATCGAGCCTTTACCGAATTGTTTTTCAATCTGGCGCAATGCCATTTCTAACGCTTGTTTACGATCACTCATAGATAAATGAGCCTCCTTTAATTGATACTTTCATTATACGTGAACAGTTGGCGATACACAAGTTTTTTACGAACATTTATTCGCCTTTTTCAATTCGCTGGATGAGGGCCCACAACCCGTCTTTTGCAGCTCTCATACGAATCATATTACGTTCCTGATGTGGATACGTTCGCTCGATGACCTCGGTTCCCCCTGTCGTTTTCACTCCGATATAGACCGTTCCGACCGGACGACCCGAATTTGATGTCGGTCCAGCTTCGCCTGTGAATGAAAGGGCATAATCGGCTTTCGATTCATGAGCCAAGCCCACGACCATCTCATAGGCAACTTCTTTTGAGACGACTGAGTGCTGTTCAATTGTATCAAGGGCGACCCCCAAATACCTATTTTTTAGCTCATCCGAATACGTCACCATTCCTCCTAAAAAAATAGCTGATGAACCCGGTGTCGATGTGATCATCGACTGGACCTCACCACCGGTCAATGACTCGGCAACAGCGAGCGTTCGATTCATGCGAGTCAGCAATTGAACAAGATGCGAGGCAATCGTTTCTTCATCCGATCCGAAATAATATGAACCGACCCGTTCTAAAATTTTAGACTTCACTTCTTGAATCATCGCTCTCGCCGTCATCTCATCGACAGCACGAGCGCTGATTCGGAGTCTTGCCTCTCCAGTCTCGGCATATGGCGCGACGGTTGGATTTGCACCGTTCAATAAGTCTTTCACTGCATCGTCGAGAGCCGATTCACCAATCTCATAAAATCGTAGCGATTCCGAGACGAGCGTCGCACCTGAAAACTTTTTCGGAAACGTCTCATCGATGAGCGCTCGCATCTCACGCGGTACACCTGGGAGTAGCATCCATGTCGTATCACCAGGAATCCACATACCCGGAGCAAGCCCTACTGGATTTTGTAGCACGTCTGCTCCGCTCAACACATCGGCTTGGCGTGCATCCCCCTCATTCATCGGGCGATTACGCGAGCGAAGGAATCGTTGAATCGTCTCAAACGCTTCCTCATCCCGTACGATCGGACGTTCGAGCAGTTCAGAAAGGACCTCTTTCGTGACGTCATCCGCTGTTGGACCTAGCCCACCTGTGACGATGACCAAGTCAGAACGACGACGGGCGATCTCAAAAGTCTCTCGCATTCGTGCCGCGTTGTCCCCGACAACTTGATGATACAAGACCGGCACGCCGTACTTCGACAGTTGTTCTGATATGTAACTGGCATTCGTATTGATGATTTCTCCTAAGAGCAACTCGCTTCCTACCGCAATGATTTCGGCTCGTTTCATCTTAATTCCTCCTCGACTTCAAAAAAAAGACGAGCTAGATCAACCAACTCGTCTCTGTCGACTTACATCGACTTCACAATTATCTTGTAGTTTTGTGCGAAGTACTCAGCACCTGAATAAATCGTCAGCGCGAGTGCCAACCACATCGCCCATTCGCCAAATGGGATTCCGACATAGCTGAAAATCGGATTACCGAATAGTAAGAAGATGATGGCAAATAGTTGCACCCACGTCTTCGCCTTCCCAGATTTTCCGGCCGCGACGACAATCCCTTCGTCAGCAGCGACAAGACGAAGGCCAGTGACAGCGAATTCGCGTGAAAGAATCACGACGACGACCCAAGCCGCAACGAGGTCCATCTCGACGAGGAGAACGAGTGCCGCCGTAACGAGAAGTTTGTCTGCGAGCGGGTCCATAAACTTACCAAAGTTCGTGACCAAATTGTGTTTGCGGGCCAAGTGACCATCCAGCCAGTCCGTAATGGCCGCAATCGTAAAAATCACACCAGCAATAAATTGGTGAAGTGGGATGTCAGCACCTAAAAAGGCGATGTTGCCCCAATCAAAATCAATAGCAAGTAAGACGACGAATACGGGTATGAGTACCACGCGTAACATCGTCAATCGGTTAGGTAGGTTCATTTAGAACGCCTCCTCTTAGAAGGAGAGTCGACTTATTCAGTGTCAACTCTCTTTACAAAAATATTTTGTGTGACCGGAGACTCTTGAAGCTCGAGATCGCGACCGTTGACGACGATTTTCTCAACACCTGCGATGAGTCCGATTCGAATACGTAGCGTGTCCGTTTCAGCGTCTTCAATGACAATCGGGTTTTGTTTCGATTGATTTGGATATTCAGGCGCTAGGAATGCTCCTTCAAGTGATGTATCACGTACGCCAACATATGAGGCCGGGGACTCTTTTACATAAATCTCAGTTGATAATTTTTCACTCGTCATAAGTTCATATGTGATATCCGCACCGTTCGATTCTGTCACCGCAACCGGACCGGATTCTGCAGGCGGTTCTTCCTCAGCCGGATTTTCTTCAGACGGTTCTTCCTCGACAGGCTCATCTGCCGGAACATCCTCGTTTTGGTCGACCGTAACGCTAGAACTTGGCGGTTCAGTAGGACTCGCATCCTGCCCACCGAAGTCGATGCTTCTCACCGCAAAATAAACCGCAGTGATGAGCAAAAAGACAGTGAGGACAAGCAGTACTTTTGGAACCCACCTTGAAACCCGGCTCGTAGACTCCGAAGCCTTGGAATACGTTTTCTTCCGAGATAACTGAGCGGTCGGCTGTGCCTCGATTTTTGGTAAGTCTTTTGCATATGTTCCGTACAGTTCATCTACATCTAGACCGAGTGACTCCGCATACGTTTTAATGAACGCCCGTGCATAGAAAGAGCCAGGGAGATTTTTGTAATCACCTTCCTCGATCGCGATGATATAGCGCTTTTGGATCTTCGTCGTCTGTTGGATTTGGTCGAGCGTCAATCCGCTCTCCTCACGCTTTTGTTTCAAAAAAGTCCCTAGTTCTGTCACAGGGGTCCACACCTTCCATTCACATTATTATTCAAACCATTCTGACTCACGATGTGTTTCTTGTGGGATGATGATCGTTTCATCCAGGTTGTTTCTCAATTCAATAATATAATCAAAGTCTTCATACACGCAATCGGTGTTACGGACATATAAGTCAGGATGTTCAATAACTTTCACTGCAGGCAATCGCATGACTTCACGGATGAGCTGTCGATGTCGTTCATCCATTGTACGAGTGGAGACGGCTCCATCAATTATGTATACGTGATCGCCTTCCCGTTCTTCTTCAAATAATGAGGTTCGAACGGTCTGTTTCATCAGTGTTGATGACAAAAACAGCCATCGTTTGTTTGCACACACACTCGCCGCGACGATAGATTCCGTCTTTCCGACGCGAGGATTACCGCGTACGCCAATCAATAAATGACGCTCTTCCTTCATCAACTCTGCGACAAAATCGACGAGAATCCCTAAGTCTTCTCGCACGAAACGGAACGTTTTTTTATCATCACTGTCATGGTCGATGTATCGACCATGTCGAATCGCTATTCGATCCCTTAATTTGGGACGCCGTAACTTGATGACAGCGATAGCTTCCATTCGCTTCAAAATATGTTCGAGCCGATGGACATGATCAGCAGCCGGGGCTTTTAACAACATCCCACGGCGCTGTAGATCGACTCCATTGATGGTGACGATGGATATTTGAAGCATTCCCATGAGAGACGCGATATCTCCGAGGATACCCGGTCGATTTTGACACAGTTCATACTCGAGATACCACTCTTCGAATTTATGTTCCATCCCCAACCATCCTTTCGAGCGAGTTCACTACCTAGCCTATTTTAAATTATTTTAGAAGAATTGAAAAGAACTCGTTTATGTACAGTGACTAGATCATTGCCAGCCACCGTCGATGCGTAACACCGTTCCTGTCATATAGGAGGCGTCCGTTGAGCATAAAAAACGAATGGTTTTAGCAACATCTTCAGTATTCCCGAGTCGTCCAAGTGGAATGTCGTTCATCACGGATTCCTTCGACTCTTCTACCGTATCATTCATTGGCGTATCAATCCACCCTGGTGTCACCGCATTGATTCGAACATTGAACGGTCCCACTTCTCTGGCAAACGCTTTGACGAAGCCGAGCTGTGCTGCCTTGACTGTGGAGTAAAATACCTCGGCGGCCGCACCTACCTCACCCCAGATGCTTGAGACAATGACAATATCGAGTTGATGATCATACGGCTTCTTAGCTACAACGGACTGGACCAATTGAATCATCGCACGGACATGAATTTCATAGAGACGGTCGAGCTCATCGATTGCTTGGTCGACGACGAGACCATGAAGAGCGTGTCCGGCCACGTAGACGATTCGGTCGACGTTCGGCATTTCTTGTACCCACGACTCAACGGCACCTCGGTCTGTTAGGTCACAAGGTAAAAGTTCTGCCGAAAGATTTTCTTCATCAATCAAATGACGTAGTCTTTCGTGACCCTCGTTCGCATGCAAAATCAATTCATCTTCACGAAAAGCGAGCGAGACGGCACGTCCGATGGCACCGCTCGCTCCAACAATCAACGTCTTCATGGCTTTTTGACGATGCATACGGTCCGTTGCTCTTGACGGAACAACCGCTCGTACGCTTCGTATAGTTCATCTAATGTGATGTCATCAATCAAATTCAGAATCTCGAACAAGTTTCCGTCATTGAGCGCATAACGAGAAAACTGATTGGCGATGAATTCCGGTGAATTCAGTGCTTTTAAAAATTGACCTTGCATCATGCGTTTCTTACGGTCAAGCGTTTCCTGATTGAGTTGAAGTGGACGTTCCAGTGCCTCCGTCACACGACCGACAAACGCATCGACTTCCGACGTCTCCATCGACAACGCAGCAAAGGCGAATGTTTCTTCTGACGTATAGTCAAACGAGAAGGCATCGTCAATCAGTCCTTCAGCATACAGTTCAGTATAGAGAGGGGCTGTCGTATCAAACAGTGCATGCATAAGCAATTCTACCGTCAACTCTTGCTTCAGACCCGCTTCGCCAGCTTGCGGGGCATCTTTATAGCCAATCATCACTTTCGGGACAGAGACATCCATCTCGATGACTCGTTCCGACAAACGAACCGCGATCGGCTCTTCAACCGTTTCACGGGCACTCAGCTTCGGTGCATCGAATGATTTGGTCGACTGATTGTTTCGAATCAATTCGAGCATCTCATCCGGTTCAATGTTTCCAACGACGAACAACGTCATATTGCTCGGATGGTAGAACGCTTGATGACAAACGTATAAATCTTCTGCAGTGATCTTCGAAATCGATTCGATAGTGCCCGCAATATCGATTTTAACGGGATGTGTCTCATACATTGCTTCAATCAAACCGAAATAAAGACGCCATCCCGGATTGTCTTGATACATTTGGATCTCTTGACCGATGATGCCCTTCTCTTTCTCCACCGATTCTTCCGTGAAATATGGAGTTTGAACGAAGTCGAGCAACGTTTGAACATTTTTCTGAATGTTCGACGTCGCACCGAACAAGTACGCCGTCCGTGTGAAAGAGGTGAAAGCGTTCGCCGAAGCGCCTTGATGTCCGAACTGTTGGAAGACGTCGCCATCTTCTTTTTCGAACATCTTATGTTCTAAGAAGTGCGCAATACCATCGGGAACCTCGATCCAGTCTTCTAGTTTAAAGCGTCGGTCAATCGATCCATATTTGGTCGTGAACGTCGCGAATGTTTTTTCATATCCAGTCTTTTTCAACAAGTAAACGGAGAGGCCATTGTCGAGCACGTGGTGATGTAATGTCTCTCCGACGTTTGGAAAGTCTAGTTTCATGCTTCTCCTCCTTTCAAACAATAGACAGCTTCAAGCTCTATCTCATTCGCAAGGGCGATGACATGATCGCGTGTCGTGTTTTCGATAATCGCAATCTCTTCGACTAACGAGAATGGACGAACGTCCGCTCCGCTCATCCAAGCAATCAACTGACGCGGACTATCTCCGAGTTGGCGACGTTGGTGGAACAAGAGTTCTTTCGTCTGTTGTAGCGTTTCATCTTCAAACTCGCCCGCTTGTAAAGCCTTCAATTGCTCTTCGATGATCTGTTCAGTCTTCTGCTGATTCGTCGCATCAATTCCTGCGTATACGAATAACTTTCGGCTGAGTGAACTATATTGTGAAGCAGCATAATATGCCAAACTTTCTTTTTCACGGACGTTCATAAACAGTTTCGAATGAGGAAATCCACCGAATAACCCGTTTACAATTTGCATACGTATCGCGTCTTTTGTACGTGGGTCGACATCGAGCGCATAGGCGAGATGAAGCTTGCTTTGTTTGATATCTTGATGCTCCTCTAACCGCTTAAACTCACCTCGACTCGCTTCAGGTAACAGGCGTGGTTGACGTGTCCCAAGAGATTCCAATGGGTTAAAGGCCTGTTCGACTTGTTCACGACTGACATCCCCGACGACATAAATGTCGACACGGTCGTCTTGAATCATCGATTGATAGGCATCGTACAACGATTTTGGCGTGACATGGTCGAGTTGTTCAAGCGTACCGAGTGACGGGATTGCGAGTTCTCCTCCGAGCATCTCTTGTAGACGCTGTTGGGCGAATCGCATCTTGTCATCATAGACCGATTCGATGCGCTGGCGTTGTAGACGGCGCTCTTGCTCCACAATGAGCGGTTGGAATGCACCGTCATAGACGTTTGGACGAAGCAGTACGTCTTCAAGCAATTTGATTGCTTGGCTCAGGACGTTTTCCCCGACAAGGTTGTCGTTGACGACTTCAAGTTGGAATTGGATGACATGCTCTTTTCCAATTTTTGAAGCGCCTGCATACAAGTTTGTGTCATACAAATCTTCTAGCGGTGTGTGAAATAACTCAATCGAAGGATAGGTCTCCGTCGATTTTTCCATAATGAATGGAAGTAGGGCTCGATCTGCTACCGTATCTGTAGAAAGTGGTGCAGCGAATGAGACGAGACAAGTCGTCGTCTTAAATTTCTTGGTCGGATAGACCGAGTAGTGCAATTGATGCTCGAACTGCTCGATTCCTTTCATCAGCCGATCACTCCTTTTTTCGTTTTGGTTGGAACACGGCAGCGCCGCGTGCATATTCTTGGTCCGGTATGCCTGCCACGACATTCGCGTAACGTGCAACCGTGAATAAATAATCACTCAATCGATTAAAGTACGGAAGCTGCCGGTCGGCGACACCGAGTGCGGTCAAGTCACGCTCGACCCGTCGGCAGACAGAACGGGCCACATGCAGGCTCGCTGCGGCAACACTGCCACCCGGAAGGATGAAACGTATGAGCTCCGGGCATGACGTCTCCCACTCATCTATCCAGTTTTCAAGC
Organism: Exiguobacterium sp. s101; assembly: GCF_018617835.1. Classification (NCBI taxonomy): domain Bacteria; kingdom Bacillati; phylum Bacillota; class Bacilli; order Caryophanales; genus Exiguobacterium; species Exiguobacterium sp. s101. The sequence goes on from NZ_JACSKX010000004.1 coordinate 39,514, forward strand.
TCCGTTACGATTGACAGATCGACCTTTTTTGGAGGTTCTCCAGTGTACATCAGTTCCGACCCGAGATCGAATAGGTCGTGTTGAACCTTCGTCAGCTGTCCACGAAGTGACTCGTCCTCTTGATGGGCAATCGCCAAACCAATGTGACTATTCAACTCATCTAGATGACCCATCGCTTCGATTTGAGGATGATGTTTGTCGACACGGCTACCGATTAAAGAAGTTTCACCCGTGTCGCCAGTTCGTGTATATCTTTTCATACGACTCCCCCCTTAAAATGCCACAAATGGTGACTCAAACGAGTCACCATTACGAGATGTGTGGTTGTTCAAATGGTAAGTAAATCTCAAATGTCGTACCGACACCAGCTGTACTCGATACGTTGACCGTCCCATGATGGGCGTCGACTACATTCTTGACGATGGCAAGTCCAATCCCGGTCCCTGTTTTCGAACCACTCGTCCGCGCCTTATCGGCTTTGTAGAATCGCTCGAACACGAACGGTAAGTCTTCTTTCGGAATCCCGTGACCCGTATCGGTCAATTGAATCTGTATCCCGTCGGACATTTCGGTCGCCTCGATTCGAATCTCTCCGGAGTCGGTATGGGCGATGGCGTTGCCGATCAAGTTCGTGAACACTTGTTCGAGTCGGTCGCCGTCCGCTTCGATGAGTCGATGCGGTACGTCTGTCTGTAATTGAATTTCCTTCTCAGACGCCATTTGGTTAAACTTCCGCATGACGCGCGGCAAGAACTCCCCGATATCGAACGAGCTGAACTGCATCGTCTCTTTACCCGATTCGATGCGTGCCAAATCCAGCAAATCGTTGACGAGTCGGGCCAAGCGTAGTGATTCGTCGTAGATGATTGAGGCGAACTCCTTCGTTGCCTCGTCACTCTCTGTCATGCCGTCGATAATCGCCTCTGAATACCCTTGAAGCGTCACTAGCGGTGTCCTGAGTTCATGACTGACATTCGCCACAAAATCGGTCCGCATCTTATCGAGTCGATGACTCTCAGACGTGTCCCGAATAACGACGACGGCCCCTTCAAAATCATCCTCACCCACGAGCGGTGTGACCGTCAATGTGTAGTAGCGGTCATCCTGTTTCACTTCAATCGTCTTTTCAGATGTCCCATCCATCACTTCCTCATAAAGAGAGAGCACGACTTCATGGGGCTGCCCGTCTTGAAGCAGCGGGCTCGCTTGCGGATTCGTGACAATGATGTTCGCATGACGGTCGAGCGTAATGACACCGTCCGCCATCGAACGTAGAATCGATGCAAGTTGCAATCGTTCGCGGTCAAGGGCATCGACATACTTCGCCAACTGGCTACTCATCGCATTGAAGGAAGCGGCGAGTTCACCGATCTCATCTCGCGTCTTCGTCTCGAGACGTAAATCGAATTGCCCTTCACCTGTCTTGTTGACCGCGTCCCGCATTTCTCGAAGAGGCGCCGTGATCCGTGTCGATAAGAAGAACGCGAACACGGTTGTGACGATGATTGCCGAGGCGACGGTCCACAAGATGATGGTCCGCGCACCCGCATTCGCACTCGAGATTGCATCAAGGGGTTCTAGTAAGTACAGCGTATATTGACCGTTTGATAACGAGAATGTCGTTCGGTAAGCAAGGGCCGCTTGATCGTTAAACGATGAGAAGTTCCCGATGGCCGTTTCCCCGACCGCCTGGTACGTTTCCCAATCTTGTCGCTCAAGCTCAACCATCAAACCGTCCACTTGATTGCCAAAGTTGGATCGAACCGAACCGTTTTCGAGAGTATAATTCGCACCATAAACTTCGATGATTTGATCAATCGTCTGTGACGTATCCCCTTCATTCAACAATACCGATTGAACCTGACCTCCGAGTTTGGCGAGATGCCCTCGTTCTTGGTCGATGTGAAAGGAATTAAAAAATTCAAGCATCAATACCGAGACAATGAATAAGATCACGCTGACCAAAACGAGAATCGTCAGCCACAGTTTCGTGACGATACTATTTCGACGAATCATCATTCACTGGCAGCTTCGAACTTGTACCCGACACCCCATACAGTCGTGATCATATGAGCGGCGTCTGGAGAGACCCGATTCAATTTCTCACGAAGACGTTTCACATGTGTATCGACGGTCCGAAGATCTCCGAAAAATTCGTAGTTCCATACTTCTTTCAATAACTGTTCACGCGAAAAGACTTTGTCCACCTGTTTTGCGAGGAAGAATAATAATTCGTACTCTTTCGGTGTGAGTGCGATTTCTTCCCCATCTACCGTGACGCGGTGAGCATCGTTATCGATTGTCAGGTGTGGAAAGACGATCAAATCTTTTGACTTTTCGCTCGTCTGCATGAATTTTGTTGAGCCTGAACGACGAAGGAGCGCCTTGACGCGAAGCACAACTTCACGTGGGCTAAACGGTTTGACGATGTAATCGTCCGCTCCGACCTCAAATCCTTGAACACGATCGATTTCTTCCCCTTTCGCCGTGAGCATAATGACGGGTGTCGCTTTTGTTTTTCGAAGCTCTGTACACACTTCAACACCATCCATCTTCGGCATCATCAAATCGAGCAAGATGACATCGTATTCGTTTTCAAGGGCGAGGGCGAGTGCCTCTTCGCCATTGACTGCCTCTTCAATCACATATTGTTCGCGTTCTAAGTACATCTTCAAAAGTCGGCGAATTCTTTCTTCGTCGTCGACTACTAAAATTTTCGTTTTCTCAGCCATTCCTGAAACCCTCCTAAGACCCATTACGAGTTGTAGAGAATGTTGCACATTTGTGAACATTCTACTCTCTGCCATAACTATACCACTCTATTATTTCGCTTCACAACGATGATTTGATGGACCAAATGAAAAAGAAGTCACAATCGTGACTTCTTTTAAGTCAAGCATACGAATGTAGGCCCGCAATGACCAAGTTGACGAAGACGAGGTTGAACATGATGATGGCAAATCCACCGACACATAACCATGCTGCTTTCGTTCCTGTCCAGCCGCGCTGAATACGCATATGCAAGTAATATATATAAATGAGCATCGTAATGAGGGCCCACACTTCTTTAGGGTCCCAGCCCCAAAAACGGTTCCAGGCGATCTGTGCCCAAATCATCGCGAAGATGAGGCCGCCGAGAATGAAGACAGGTAATCCAATCGCAACCGAGCGATAACTGATTTCATCAGCAAGGTCGAGGTCGACTTTTTTCGCAAGCGGTTGAAGCGCTTCTGCGACACGTTTCCGCAAAATGACGAAGCGAAGCAACGCATAAATCACGACACCGCCGATGACCGACCAAAGAAGTGTGTTCAACTTGAGTGTGTTGATCCAGTTTGGAAGTTCAAGCGACAATCCGCTTGCGCCAGACAACAGTTGTGCTCCTTCTGGGGCGAACAAGATTGGCATGAAATATTCATACGTTTCTACTTGACCACGGTCATTCGTAAATTCGATGACCCCACCGGCACCAATTCCCTTAAAGAGTATCGATACGATGATGAAGCCAAGCGTACACATGAGGACGAACATTGTCACTTCAAGCCACGTCCGCGATTTTGACTGTTCTTTCATCGACGTCTCATTTAACAAGAAAATAAGACCCGATGCAAAGCTGATCGCCAAAATGCCTTGACCGAGTGCGGCCGTCGTAACGTGGATTTTCAGCCAAACACTGTTGAGTGCAGGGATTAGCGGTGCGACCTCGCTCGAGAACATCGAGGCGAAGGCGATGACGAGTAACGCCACCGGCATCGCGAACAATCCAAGTACATCATTTCTATAAATACCGTATACGACAAGGAACCCTAGCACCATCATCATCCCAAAGAATGTCGTATATTCATACAGGTTTGATACCGGCGCATAACCGACACCTGCCCAACGCATAAAGAAATACGTCAATTGAGCAACAAAGCCGATCACCGACAAACTGAATGCATATTTCCCATAAGCGACTCGGTTGACGTTCCGATCTTTACGCATTCCACTCACGGCGATCGTAAAGAGCACCGTTGAGATTGCATAAAGGAAGAACGCGATAAACAGCATCTGGCTGCTCCATTCAATCCATTCCATCAAGATTCCCCTCTTTCATCTGTTGACTCATTCTCCGATTCCGATGTGAATCTCGCCTGGTCCTCCCACATCGGTAAGCCTGTCTGTTCTAATAACGGCGAAACTTCCCGGCGGAGCGAAGACGGGTTTTTGTTCGTAAAGCCTGCAACGAGCACGCTGTCTTCGTGACGGCGAACCCATATGCGTCGATGCGGCCAGTACATGCCCATCACAATCCCAATCATGAAGATGGTGGCACCGACAATTAAGATTGGATACGTGGAATCACTCTTCACACGGAGTCCGCTCGTGCTCGCCATTTCTGTACCTGCAAACTGGACATCATAACGGTTCTCTTCATCGGCGACGTTGAGACGAATACCGACCAAGTTTGATTCCGTCTCTCCTTCAGGTGATTCGATATTGAAGAAGAAGGCAGGGTTCAGAGCACGAGGTGATTTCGTGTTCGGTTGCCCATCTTTCACTTCAAAGTCCGGATACAAATCTTTCAAGGTGACAGTGACCCCATCAACCTCATAGGATTTCTCTGGATTCTCCAAATCGACTTTGAACGGACCATATTCGTCGCCGGTTTCTTTATCTGCCAACATGAACGACATCGATAAGAATTCCGGACGGCTCGAATATTGTTCCTGATACACTTCAAATTGATCAAATTTAAACGGGTGGTTGACTTTCGTCGAACCGACATCGACTTGTTCGAGTTGCGGCGATCCGTCCTCGTTCGTTCCCGTTTTTTTGAATAACGTCAGTTCTGTCTCATAGTTTTTCGGAACGGCCCCCGCTTTTTCAATGGCGGCTGCGAACTTCGCATCCTCCTCATTGTTCTCCGGGTCGTACATCTCAAGAATGAACTGATCGTTCCGTAAATAATACTCCCCATCAGTCGCTTCTAGTGAGACCGTATCTCCTTCACGCACCCACTCGAGTGTGTCTGTATGAAAAGCAGGGAATGCTCGGAGCATCGCCCCGAGGAAGAAGATGACAAGTCCGACGTGGTTGACATACGGACCCCAACGACCGAAGCGGTGTTTCTCCGCTAACAGGGCATCGCCGTCACGTTTGACGGTATATCGTTTCTTTTTGAGTAAAGTTGTGACTTCGTCGATTTGAGCCTCTGTCCCTTTACCTTGACCGAAGAGACGTTGACCTTTCATGAAGCGTTCTGTCCGTCTGACCGGTTGTTTCTTGAGCGCTTTATAAAGTGGGATACCACGGTCAATCGACACAACGATGAGCGAGAGTGTCAGCATGACGATTAAGCTGATATACCACCATGACGTATATAAATTATGGAATCCGAGCGAATGATAAATGGATCCCGGTGTCCCGTATTCCTGCGCATAGTATTGTTCAGCAGGTAACTGTTGCGGAATATACATTTCTTGAGGAAAAATTGTTCCGATTGCCGAACCGACAATAATCAAACCAATTAACCACAACCCCACTTTGACCGATGCAAAAAAATTCCACACGCGGTCAATGATCGATTTCGGACGACGTTTCGATCGTAAATCGGCGCCTTCATATTTCATATCTAGCATCAGTGCGTCCCCCGTTCGTTTACAATGACTTCTCGGCTAGCTCCATCAATTTTTCTTTCGAAAGTTCACCTTCATACTTTTCAATTACATTCCCTTCACCATCGATGACGAATGTGACGGGTAAATTATAAATGCCATAGGCTCCCTCGACTTCACTCTTCGTATCCATCAAAATCGGATAATCGAGACCTACACCGAGGTCGTTGATGAAGTTGTCGACGCGAAGTGGCGTTTCGCCCACGTTCACAGCCCAAAAATCGACGCCCATATCCTGAAGTGTCGCATAATTCTCTTGAACGACAGGCATCTCTTTCTTGCATGGTTCACAGAAAGTGCCCCAGAAATTCAATAACATACCCTTTCCTTCGTAGTTATTTCGCTCGTAAAGGGTCGAGCCGTCGAGTGTGACGAGTTTGAAGTTCGGTGCCTCGTCTCCCGCCTCGATGCGTCCGTCGTTACCGGCCTGGTCGAACAGTTGCATGACGGTGATAGCTCCCGCAAAGAGAACGACAGTCATGATCATCAATCGCCAAAATGACCTCTTTTTCTTTTTTGCGACCGCTTGTTCCATCCGGTCGTCTTTGTTTTGATCTTTTGTCATCGTTTTCACACCATCCTTCAGTTGCTATTGTACTGAAAAAACACTAAAAACGCACATTAACAGACTTTTTTCATTTTTTTGTCACACAATTTACACAATCAAAAAAATCATCCCATTTCAGGACGATTTTTTATTGTTATTTTTTTTCTTTTTGCCTCGTTGTTTCGGCGGAACAGTCGGGTTCGCGAGTTCACGAAGCTTACTGATTTCTTTGTGTGAGAGCTCACGCCAGTCACCTGTGTTGAGACCGTCCAGTGTCAAGAAACCGAACTGTTCACGTTTGAGTTTAATGACCTCGGAACCGACTGCCTCGACCATGCGACGAATTTGACGATTATGCCCTTCTGAGATGACGATTTCAAGAATCGCCGTGTTCTTCTTGTGGTCCACAGACTTCATCTTCACTTTCGCGCTTCCTGTCTTAAAGCCATCATCGAGCTCCACGCCTGACTCAAGTTGTTTAATCGCCAAGTATGACGGGACATTCTTCACTTTCGCCACATACCGCTTTTGGATTTTATATTTCGGGTGCGTCATCATGTTTGAGAACTCTCCATCGTTCGTCAAGATGATGAGACCTGTCGTATTGTAGTCAAGACGTCCGACAGGGAAAACACGTGCCCCTGGTGGTACGAGGTCTGTGATGACTTTGCGCCCTTTGTCATCTTCTACCGTCGATACATAGCCGCTCGGTTTGTATAGTAAGTAATAGACATGTTCTTCTTGTTCGATTTTGACACCATCGACCTCAATCTCCGTTTTCGGTCCAACTTTTGTCCCGAGTTCCCGGACAACTTTCCCATTGACGCGGACGCGACCATCTAAAATCATTTCTTCTGCTTTCCGGCGTGAGGCGATCCCCGCTTGTGCGATTACTTTTTGTAAACGTTCCATATCATTAATCCTTCTCCAATCTCTCTTCTTGCTTCGATGATTCCTGACCGAAGAACAAATCTCCTTCGTCCGTCAGTTCATCCTCAAATGTTAATGGTGGTAATTCCTCGAGTGAATTAAATCCGAAGTGATCGAGGAAGTGCTCAGTCGTGCGATATAACTTGGCACGGCCGATCGTTTTTGCACGTCCTGCCGATTCAATTAACCCTTTCGACAGTAGCGTATGAATGACACGCTCCACTTTGACACCACGAATTTCTTCGATATCTGCCCGTGTGACCGGCTGTTTGTAAGCGATGATGACCAAAGTCTCCATCGCCGCACGCGAGAGCGCCTGCTCAGCCATCGTCCCGACATACTTTTGAATGTAGGGAGCAACGTCAGGAATGGTCACGAGCTTGTAGACTCCTGCCGACTCCATTAGTTGAAACGGTCGATTCGATTTGTTGAATGAAATCTCTAGCTTACTGAGCTGTTCGCGTGCCGCGGCTTCTGAGATATCGAGTGTCTCGGCGAGAGCACGCACTTCCATTCCCTCATCACCGACGACGAATAGCAATCCTTCGATAATCGTTTCATAAGACAACAACCGCTTCATCCCCTTTCTTTGATGATTCGATGAACGAAATTTGAATGTCTTGGTCGAGTTGTTTCGTCTCGACGACCCTGAGCTTAATCAACTCAAGGAGCGCCATAAACGTCACCACGAGATCCGAGACATTCGGTCGTTCTACAAAGAAAGCGAAAAACGATGTTTGTCGCGTCGAGGACACGTGGTCATGAAGTCGTGTCATCTGTTCTTCAAGAGTTCGCTCTTCACGTTTGATCGTCTTTTTGCGTCGCTCTTTCCAACGTTTACGTTCAATCATCTTTGAATAGGCGTGGAGAAGATCCGAAAAGTTGAGGGGGCCGTCATACTTCGACACCTCGTCTGACATGTACGTCGTCAAATCTTCCCCTGGTCGCGTATACAGTTCAAGACGGTTTTCTTCTTGTTCGCGCATAAAAACGACTGCTTCTTTATAAGCTTTGTATTCAATCAATTGACGAATGAGTCCTTCACGCGTCGGTTCATCACTGAAATCTGGAACATCCTCGACATCCTCGACCGGAACGGGCGGTAGCAACTGCTTACTCTTCAATTGGAGCAACGTCGCCGCCATGACCAAGTATTCACTGGCCACGTCGAGTTCAAATTTTTGCATCGTGCGAATATAGCCGACATACTGGTCAGTGACTTCTGCCACGGAAATGTCGACGATATCAATCTCCATTTTTCCGATCAAATGGAGCAACAGGTCGAGTGGACCTTCGAACGTATCAATTTTAACGTTATAGGCTTCCATAGAGACACCTGCCATTTTACATTTTTGCGCTTTAGTATAACATGTTTTATAACACCGTGGACACGAAAGGAGAAAATTGATTCATGACCCCTTTTATTCATTATACGTTGCTTTTTGAATGTCATGCCGATTATTTCGAATGTCATGAGGTATTAGAAGAGGCATGGCAGGAAGGTGGACGACAACATCACGGCTATGCGGCACTCATTCAATACGCCGTCATTCACTATCATCTTCGGCGCGATAATCTCATCGGTGCGAAAAAGAGCTTGCGTCTCTTACGTCAAAAAGTCGACGTCGCTTCTCCCTATTTGAATAAGCTCGGTCTAGATGTCGAAGCATTCATCTCACAGCTTGATGAATGGCCGTTAATAACGACACTTCCCTTGCAACAAGAAGTTCGTGAGACTGTCGAAGCACTGAAACCGTCGTTCCCGACGACGGAGCTGTCGTTCGAGGAGCTCGTGCACAAGCATCTTCATCGTGACCGCAGTAACGTCATCACGGAACGGGAGTTAGCGCTTTTAGAACGGCAACGCGCGCGAGGATGATCCTGAGCCTTTGAAAAATCATACGTTGTGTTTTTTCAAAAGCTCGAACTCAATCAATCAGCTCTCCAGATTGCTTCGATCAACTCATAACGACGTGTAAAACCCCCGCAGTCACGGATGTGATTGCGGGGGTTTTTGTCATCAGACGACCAATTGATTCCATTTGTCCAATAAATCGCCCGTCTTGCCTGTACCGGTTAACGTCAAATCAAGTGGAAGGACGTTTCTTACCTCGTCTAGAAGCTCGTAAGAACGTTTCTCGCCACGGAATGATGGCGACAAGGCGATATGGTCGATGACCATCGTCGTGCCTTTTTGCTCCATACCAATGATACCAACGAAGTCTTCACCGACTTTCCACAAGTAGAGGAACTTCGACTCCTCCTCGTCGTACAATCGGACGAGTTCAAGCAAGCTGAGCGGAGATTTGTCACTACATGAGAATGCGAGTAGACCCATCGCCGTCTTTTCATGAGAACGTTTATATTTTACCAGCATCGCTGGGTTCACCACCTTTAGTCATTCAAGTTTCACGACGTGAACACGTGAGAGACATGGTTCATTGTGTCATAACCTTCAGGCAAAAATCAATTCTCGTCCCAAACTTTCACTTCAGCCATCTTCGTTCCTTGACGAAGCTTGACTGCGTGCTCAAGTCCAGATGTCACTTTACCGAATACAGTGTGAACCCCATCCAAGTGTGGCTGTGGCTCATGGACGATGAAGAATTGTGAAGATCCTGTGTCACGTCCTGCGTGTGCCATCGACAGTGACCCTGCTTCGTGTTTGTGAGGGAACGATGTCGATGTCTCGCATGGAATCGTGTAGCCAGCGCCGCCCATTCCTGTCCCTTGTGGGCAACCGCCTTGGCTGACGAACCCAGGGATGACACGGTGGAACGTCAATCCGTTATAAAAGCCGCTGTTCGCAAGTTTTTCGAAGTTTTCAACCGTGATCGGTGCTTCATTGTGGAATAAATCAAATTCAATCATTTCGCCATTTTCAAGTTTCATTGAACCTTTTTTCATGTGTCAAGCAACCCCTTTTCGTATATGTATCCTGCTATTCTTCATTCACATTACCCATCTTATCAAAAAAACACGTCTGTCTCCACTTTTTTTGTGGAAACAGACGTTCTGTCTTATTGGATGACAGCGTGAACGAGTGGACGGGCTTCTGGTTTCGTCGCACCAATCGTATACGCATGGTCTAAACGTTCGACAGCTGAAGACATGTCTTCGATGTTCGAGCGAAGTACTGCAATTACGTCTCCCGCCTCGACACGGTCACCGACTTTCTTCTCAAGCGTGATGCCTGCCGCAAAGTCGATTTTATCTTCTTTCGTCGCGCGTCCTGCACCGAGGAGCATCGCCGCGACACCCACTTCGTCTGCGATGATTGACTCGACGTATCCAGCCTCTTTCGCAACGAATGTCGTCTCGTACGAAGCTTGTGGCAATTTGGTCACGTCATCGACGAGTGACGCGTCTCCACCTTGTGCTTCGATAAATTTGCGGAACACCTCGAGGGCATGACCGTCCGCAATCCGTTTCTCGAGGTCAGCATACGCTTCTTCGAAAGTTGGATAGAAATCACCGAGTACTGCCATATGTCCTGCGATTGTGAGAGCAATTGTTTTCAAGTCTTCAACTTCTTTACCAGACAGAACTTCAATCGCTTCTTTCACTTCGTTCGCATTGCCGATCTCAAATCCGAGTGGTTGGTCCATATCCGTGATGACAGCGACCGTCTTACGGCCTACGTTCTTCCCAATCGCGACCATCTCTTCTGCGAGTGCTTTCGCATCATCAAACGACTTCATGAATGCACCAGAACCTGTCTTGACATCAAGGACGATACTGTCTGCACCCGCTGCGATTTTCTTCGACATAATTGAGCTTGCAATGAGTGGAATCGACTCGACTGTAGCCGTTACATCACGAAGCGCATAGAGACGCTTGTCCGCTGGCGTCAAGTTTCCAGTCTGACCGATGATTGACATCTTGATGTCGTTCACTTGTTTCGTGAATTGTTTTTCTGTCAATTCAACGTCAAACCCTGGGAATGATTCGAGCTTATCAATCGTTCCGCCAGTGTGGCCGAGTCCACGACCGCTCATCTTCGCGACCGGGATACCGATTGATGCGACGAGTGGTGCCACAATCAAGCTAATCTTATCACCGACTCCGCCTGTTGAGTGTTTGTCGACTTTCTTCCCTTCGATATTCGAAAGGTCAATCGTGTCCCCTGACTTGACCATTTCCATCGTCAAAGCAGCCGTCTCATTTTCAGTCATCCCGTTGAAGTAGATGGCCATTGACAATGCAGACATTTGATAGTCAGGAATCGACTCGTTCGTGAATCCTTCGACCACAAAGCGAATCTCCTCTTCGTTTAATTCTCCACCGTTACGTTTTTTCAAAATCAAATCGACCATACGCATAATTGTCGTCCTCCTAAAATAAAGTTACTTACATGTTTTTAATCGTGCCACGAACGAGTGACAGGAAGTCTTGACGAACACGTTCTGTTGTCTCGATGACTTCTTCATGATTGAGTGGTTGATCTAAAATTCCCGCAGCCATGTTCGAAACACATGAAATCCCGAGGACACGCATATCCGAGTGACGTGCGACGATCACTTCCGGGACCGTCGACATTCCGACGACGTCTCCACCGAGATGACGTGCCATTTTGACTTCCGCTGGCGTTTCGTATGTTGGACCCGTATTACCGAAATAAACACCTTTTTGTACAGAGAGCCCAAGATCTGATGCCACGTGTTCCGTCAATTTCACAAGTTCCTTATCATACGCTTCTGACATATCCGGGAAGCGTGTCCCGAATTCGCTCGCGTTCTTCCCGATGAGCGGGCTCGTCCCAAAGAAGTTGATGTGATCTGTGATAATCATCAAGTCACCTGGGTTGAACGTTTCGTTACATGCACCTGCTGCGTTCGTGACGATGAGTGTTTCGACTCCGATCAATTTGAGGACACGGACCGGGAACGTCACCTGTTCCATCGAGTATCCTTCATAGAAGTGGAATCGTCCTTGCATCGCGACGACGCGCTTTCCCTCAAGCTCTCCGAACACGAGTTGTCCTGCATGTCCTTCGACAGTCGATACTGGGAAGTGCGGGATTTCCTCATATGGAATGGCGACCGGGTTCTCGATTTCGTCCGCGAGGACTCCAAGCCCCGACCCGAGAATGAGTCCGATTTCTGGTGTATCGCCCATACGCTCTTGCAAATACGCTTTTGTTTCATTCCAATTTACCATGAATATTGCCTCCTCAAATTTCGTTTAAGAAACTCTTTCCGTTTGATGGTGCCGCGACGTCAAAGTTTTCAGCAACGGTCGCGCCGATGTCTGCGAACGTACCACGAATGCCTAAGTCCGCTGATTTCGCCCCGTTATGGTGAACGATGAGCGGCACGTATTCACGCGTGTGGTCTGTCCCAGCATGAACCGGGTCATTCCCGTGGTCCGCTGTGATGATGAGTAAGTCATCTTCCCGAAGACGCTCCATCACTTCAGGAAGTCGAGCATCATATTCTTCAAGTGCGACCGCATAGCCTTCTGGGTCACGACGATGACCGAACAAGGCGTCAAAGTCGACCAAGTTCAAGAAGCAAAGTCCTTCGAAGTCTTCTTCGAGCGAATCGACCAATTTGTCCATTCCGTCCATGTTCGATTTCGTACGAATGGCCTTCGTTACGCCTTCCCCATCATAAATGTCACTGATCTTCCCGAGGGCGATGACGTCTTTACCATCCTCTTCAAGTGTGTTCATGACCGTCTTCCCGAAAGGTTTGAGTGCATAGTCATGACGATTTGCCGTACGGACCCACGCTCCAGGCGTCCCGATGAACGGACGGGCGATGATGCGGCCGAGCATGTACGGGTCTTCACGCGTGATTTCACGCGCGTATTCACAGATTCGATACAACTCATCAATTGGCACGATGTCTTCATGTGCAGCGATTTGAAGGACCGAGTCTGCAGATGTATAAACAATCAGAGCTCCCGTATTGACGTGCTCTTCACCGAGCTCGTCAAGAATCTCTGTACCTGATGCCGGTTTATTCCCGATTACTTTACGGCCACTGAACTCTTCTAGGCGATGAATCAAATCGTCCGGGAACTTTTCAAAGACACGGAACGGTGTCTCAATATGAAGGCCCATGATCTCCCAGTGACCCGTCATCGTATCTTTACCAGCTGAAATTTCTTCCATACGACCATATGCACTTGGTGCATCAGATACATCGATCCCTTGAATCGGTTTGATGTTTGAGAGTCCGAGTTTACCCATATTCGGCATATTCAATCCGTTATGCTCACGTGCAATATGTCCGAGCGTGTCGGCTCCTTTGTCACCGAACTGTTCAGCATCCGGTGCTTCACCGATGCCGACCGAGTCCATGACTACTAAGAAAATACGTTTAAACTTCTTCACAAAAAATTCCTCCTTTTCGATGTCTAGGCACGAGGGTGATGCTTGCGATACACATCATGCAAGCGCGACTTGTTGACGTGTGTATACACTTGTGTCGTCGCCAGGTCCGCATGACCGAGCATCTGTTGAATGGCACGTAAGTCCGCTCCATTCTCGAGCAGGTGTGTCGCAAAGGAATGACGGAGTACATGAGGTGTGATTTCTTTGTCAATTCCAGCAAGTTTGGCACGTCGTTTGATTATCTTCCAAAATCCTTGACGGCTGAGCCGGCCTCCTCTGCCATTTAAAAAGAGCGCCTCTGTCTCTCTACCGCCGAGTCCGTTACGAGCTTGTTGAATATAGCGCTCGACAAACCCTTGGGCGACCGAAGAAACCGGAATGATTCGTGCGCGCTCGCCTTTCCCTTCACATTGTAGATACCCCAATTCGAACTGTAAATCATCCAAGTCAAGACCTAAAAGTTCACTGACCCGCATCCCGGTCCCATACAAGAGTTCAAGCATCGCCCGGTCTCGTAACGAGAGCGGGTCGGATGTCGGGACACTATCCAATAGACGTTCGACTTCCGCTTGTGACCAAGTATCCGGAAGTTGTTTCTCTGCTTTTGGCGTCTCTAGATAGAGGGACGGATCGGTCGTCGTGATCCCGGTCATCTTTAAATGATGATGGAACATTCGGATTGAACTGACAGCCCGTCTCAAAGACGAGGAAGCACGTCCGGCTTGAGACAATTCTTCGATATGTTTGACGATATGCGAACGCGTCACTTCGTTCCAATCTTCCACCCCGAGTTGGGTCAAAGTCGATGCGTATTGCGTTAGATCGCTCGCATACGCCTGTCTCGTGTTTGCGGACATCCGCTTTTCAACAGTCATATATTGAAGAAATGACTCGATATGCGAACGCATCATACCCTCCTCCTTCCTTGTTTCACCTGAATACGCTTACAGCATATCACTTATGTAAACCGTTGTGAAGATGTCTGACCTCATTTTTTAATCACTTTTTTGTGACAAAATAACAGTGACTATTTTTTTCTTATGATGACAATAAAAAACCATCCTCATTCAAGGATGGTTTGCATGTAAGGTTAACCGTTGATGACTGCTTTATGACCTTCAAGCGTGACGCCTTTTGATTGGCATACTTTACAAATGCCATGAAACGTCAAGCGATGGTCTTTAATAAGAAATTCATATTTGCTCTCGACTTTCTTCTCAACGTCGACAAGCAAGTCTTCCATGATTTCTTCAACCGATCCGCATTCGACACAAACGAGATGATGGTGCGAATGGTTCGCCCCTTCCGGTCTCAGGTCAAAACGCGCGACCCCGTCACCGAAGTTGACTTTATCGACGACACCAAGCTCAGTTAACAACTCAAGTGTCCGATACACAGTAGCAAGTCCGATCTCTGGCGCGATGCTCTTGACGAGCATGAACACGTTCTCCGCACTTAAATGGTCGCTCTCATTCTCGAGTAAGATGCGTACCGTCGATTCACGCTGTGGTGTCAGTTTATATCCTTTGGCGCTCAATTGCTGTTTAATTCGTTCAATTCGCGTTTCCATAAGGCGCCCCCTCTTTACATAGTTCACTACTCAAAGCATACCGAAGTTTTAGGCAATTTTCAATTTAAAATCATTACTATGTAAGTTTACCATATAAAATTACAGATTAGAATTATTTCAATCTGGACAATTGCCACCATTGAATCGCCATGATTGTCTTCGCGTCGGTAATGATGCCTCGGTCAAGCAAATCGACAGCTTCGTCAAAGGTGTATTGTTTCACATTTAAAAATTCATCTTCGTCCAAGTTCATCTCACCCGCAGATAGTCCTTTTGCGACAAACACGTCAACTCGTTCACTACAAAATCCCGGTGCCCCGTAGAACGAAAAGATTTTTTCAAGCGACTCGGCGGTATAACCCGTCTCTTCTTCTAATTCTCGCTTGGCACTCGCTAGAGGTTCTTCTCCTTTTTCCAATTTACCGGCAGGAATTTCGAGTGACATCGATTCGAACGCCTTTCGATATTGTTCCACCATGACGATTTTTTCTGATTCATCGACGACGAGGACGGCGACCGCCCCGTTATGATAGACGAGTTCTCGCACAGATGTGTTTCCATTCGGAAGGGAGACGACATGTTTTTCTACGTCGAAGATTTTGCCTTGATAGATGACTTCCCGCTCAATCGTTGTTTCTTCCATATGATTACTCCTCACTTTTCGATATACTCTGATTATGAGTCAAACCTACATTTCGAACAAGGAGGAATCCATATGAGCGAACTCGGGCTCGGGACGATGACGATTTTAAAACATGGTGAGAACGAGGCGAAGCGAATCCTCGAGACGGCCATTCAATCAGGGATTCGTCATATCGATACAGCAGATGTCTATGCACGACAAGATGTCGAACGCGTTATTGGCGAAACGTTAGGTCCCGAACGAAAGCACCTCTTTTTGACGAGTAAAGGGGGGAATGAGCTGACTGAGGAGGGGATGCGCTGGAATCCAAATCCATCCTACTTAGACGTAGCACTCCACGGGTCGCTTGAGCGATTGCGTACAGATTATCTCGATTTGTACTATATTCACGGTGGTACGCTCGAGGATGACCTCGACGCCACGATTGAATGGGCACAAAAACAAAAGCGAGACGGTGTGATCCGCCAAATCGGCCTCTCCTCGATTCGGCCGAACGTCATCAAACGATGGGTCGAGTCAGGTGCTCTCGATATGCTCATGACCCCATACTCGCTTCTCGATCGGCGTCCGGAAACGCTTGACTACTCCATATCGATTGTCGGTCGTGGCGTGCTCGCCAAAGGACTTTTGACAAATGAATGGGAGGCACGCCTTGGTGACAAAGGTTTCGAGGCATGGCGAAAAGAGGACCTTGCAAGCGAGCTTGCCATGATGCCTAAACCGATTCAGGCATATGCACTCGGAGCCGCAAAGCGGTTTTGCGACGTCGTCTTACCTGGCGCATCTTCAGTCGAACAGTTGCAACAGACGATCCGTGCATTCGAGACTAAAATTGATGAGGACGTACTTGACCGACTACTCGCCCGTTTACCGATTCATTCTTATACAAAACACGTGACCTGATTCGTTCAGGTCACGTGTTTTTCACTGCGTGCTTTTATCTGTTCGATTGCCCAGTCTGCCCATCCGGCATAGTTTTCCATCATTCGAATGGCATATTCACTCGTCAATAAGTAGCCGAGTGTATCTTCGTCTGATTGATGCTCCTCCTGAAACATCCGGATCTGTTGCGCGACTTGTTCGTGATGAGCTTTCGTTTCTTCGATATACCGGACCGCTTCCTCGACTGGCAACAATTGAAGCAAACTGACTCGTAACAAATTCTCATCCTTCATTTTCGGCTGGAAAGACGTCGGTTGACGCAACCAATTGATCAACTCTTCTCGTCCTTGATCCGTGATGGAGTATATTTTTTTATCCGGTAACTCTTGCTGTGAAATGTGCTCCGCTGAGACGAGCGCGTCGTCTTCCATCTTCAACAGTTCCCGATAAATCTGTGTATGATGTGCGTTCCAAAAATGAATCATCTGCGCCTTGAACGTCGCGTTCAGTGCATACCCGGTCGCAGGCTGATGGGTCAATAACCCAAGCAATGCGTGACGTAACGCCATATCCATCACCTTTTCCTTATCATGCTATTTTTATAAGTGTATCACATTCTCTCACGGATTCGAGAATGCCAATCTGTTGACGACTTGTTTAAAACCCGACAAAATAGATAGAAGAAAGGAGAGTTGTCTATGCAACCGATTCATTCATCACAACAATTTGACGAAGCTACAAAAGATCATGGAATGGTGGTCTTCACCACATCATGGTGCCCGGACTGCAAACGCCTGGACATGTATGTCGACGAGCTCGTCAAAGACTATCCACAGTTCAACTGGCATGTCGTCGACCGCGACGAACTCCCAGATTTATCTGATGCACAAGAAGTTCGCGGTATCCCTTCACTTCTCTACTATAAAGACGGGGCAAAACAAGAACACCTCCACTCAGCAAACGCCAAGACGGAGATGCAAATCCGTTCATTCCTCGATACGATTCAAGCATGAACTGATTCCTGCAGACCATTCGGCTGCAGGAGTTTTTCAATTGTAATGACGTACATACCGCGAGTCGATGAATCGCTTCAAATAATATGGAAGTCGTCCATGCCAACTGAAACGTCCGAACGTCAACAGTGCGCGTCCCGTTGTCGTCAATAAAATGTTCATCGATTGACGTTTCCGAAACGGTCGCGTCGTTTCACCGAGCAATCGTTCCGCAACGTATCGACCAGATCGGACAGCATCGACCCCACCGTTTAGAGCGGAGGCCATGTCTCCCGTCACATATATGTTAGGAAACTGATAATGGCGAAGATACTCATCCGTCTCAATAAACTGATCCGGGTTTGCGAGGCCCGATTCAGACCACCAGTTCACTGGAACGACCCCTGTTGCATCAAGCACAAGTCCTTCAGAGGACTCATCGTTTTTCCTTTGTTTTATGACCACTACTCCAGACCTTACCAATAAGCGTTCCATCTGTTTCTGTCGGCGGGTCGACACGTCGGGTAAGACTCGCTTCGCATACAGCGTGACTTTTTTCGTCCGGACGC
This sequence comes from Exiguobacterium sp. s101, assembly GCF_018617835.1. Taxonomy (NCBI): domain Bacteria; kingdom Bacillati; phylum Bacillota; class Bacilli; order Caryophanales; genus Exiguobacterium; species Exiguobacterium sp. s101. The sequence continues at coordinate 57,644 of NZ_JACSKX010000004.1, forward strand.
ACGTAAATGCCAATTCAACGCCCGCTTTTCCACCGCCGACGATGGTTACTTGTGAACTCGAATCGATGCGGTCAAGTAAAGCTTGTGACATCGGTTTAAGCGGGGTCCCGATTCCTCGGCTCACTGCACCAGTTGCCAGCACAAGTCGGTCGTAATGAAACGGTCCCTTTTCTGTTTGAACGGTCTGTAAATGAGGATCGATCGCGAGAATCCGTTCTGCGGCCGGTTCAAGTTGAGGCAGTCGGACCGTTGCGGAATTCATGAGTCCGGCGACCACTTGCGGAAACGCTCCTGTGTACACCGTCTGACATTTTCCAATAAAGAGAACTTCATAATGTTCACGAATCTCCTCAATCCGATCGAGAATTTCAAGCTGACCATGACCGAGCCCGGCCAATACCAATGTCGGTTTCATCGCAAAATCCTCCGCGCCTCAATGAATCGTTGTGTAATCGTCATCACTTCGAGTAGGAGAAAAATGAGGGCAATCCCACCGACCCAGTTCGGGAAGAGAATCATCAAGGTAAATAGGATGAAACATTCCGTCCGTTCAATGATTCCAGGTTGGTAATAAAACGTCTTTTCCGACCGCCTCGAACTACTCGCTCCTACTGCGAGGAATAGCGTCATTGCGATCACAAAAGAAGCGATCAGAATGAGAAAGATCGGCATATATTCCGGATATCGAAGTGCAAGCGCAATCACTACAGACAACTCGACGAATCGATCGAGCACAAGATCAAGCACTGTCCCAAACCCACTCGTTTTCGACTTTCTAGCCATCGTTCCATCTAAGACGTCAAATAGTCCGGAAATCCACAGTAGAATCACGGCTGTCCAGTGCATATCGTTGTAAATAAAGATGCCTGTTGAAATTCCAATAATTCCCCCTAGTATTGTTACTTCGTTCGGTGTGAAATTCCACTTGAGCAATCGGTCTGCTCCTCGTTCAATGACCGGTTTGACGTATCGACTTCCATAAGTATCGAGCATGTTATCCCTCCTTTCGTTTAATTCGGTACATCGTCCCGACTTGGAATGATTCGTGCGTCGGTAACATGACCGAACGTCCATCCTCGAAATGATATTCACCAAAACTTTGACCGAACCGATAGATTTTTTTCATCAATCGTACGGGCTCACCGACCGCTTCTGACACCATGACGTCGGACAGTGGCCGCAATTCCCCATCAATCATGAGAAAGTCACCAAACCCTGGCGCGCTTTCATACAACTCTTTCGCCGTCCCTGTTGATGTTACTTTACCTGACTCAAGTAGTGTCACTCGGTCAGCCATCAGCATCGCCTCTTCACGGTCATGTGTGACCAAAACCGCCGTGAGGTCGAGCTCCTTGACCAAATCACGAATGAACCGTTGCAGGTCGAACTTCAGGTTTGGATCGAGGTTCGTGAACGGTTCGTCCAATAAAAGGACTTCCGGCTCAGCAGCCAGCGCACGTGCGAGACTGACGCGTTGTTGCTCACCACCTGATAATTCGTGAACTTCCGCATCGTAACGGTCACCGAGACGGACAACGTTCAACCACCTCTCTGCCTGTTCCCGGGAACGCGAACGGGTCGCGAGTGTGACATTCTCACCCACTGTCAAATGCGGAAACAATAAAGCGGACTGGGACAACATCGTCACACGCCGCTTGTGTGCAGGAACCTTTAACAAAGAACGGTGATTCCAGAACACTTCTCCTTCATCACTCGTATCAAGTCCTGCAATGATTCGTAGAATGGTTGACTTCCCAGAGCCGCTGACTCCAACGATGGCGTGGATGTCATGTGGAATGACTTCAAAATCAATACCATCTAACACTTGTCTCGTTCCATACCGTTTACGTAATGCTTGTACTTTCAAACTCATTGAAGACGTCCTTTCAGGAAGCGCACCGTCCACTGACTCAATCCTGAGAGCAGGAAATAGAGGAGAACAGGGATAATGATGAGCATCCAAGTGTTCGAGAGCGCGAGGTTTCGGTTATTCCCCGCATAAGATTGATACAGTTCAGTCGTTACCGTCGGAATCAATCCTGCACCAATCAATTGGACTAACGCGAATTGACTGAGCAGAATGACCGTCGTAAATAATACGATAGTTCGCATCGTTTGTGAGAAAAGCGGAAATAGTACATAAACGAGACGACGCTTTACCGTCAAAAGCCGCGCCTGTTCTAAGAGTGGACGACCGATGACCGCCATCCCGTTATAAGCGAGACGGATTGAATACGGCAATGTCGCGATAAGTAAGGCAATCACGACACCGATATACGTCCCAATCAAATCCGCTTCCGCCAAGATCAAGTAAAGACCGAACAGCATCGCGAGCATTGGGATGAACAGTGGTAAAAAAACGAGCCACTCTAGAACGTGACGCCATCTCGATTCTGTCCAAAGAAGCCACCAGGCGAATGCCATTGATAACCACACGTTGACCGCGGATAAGATGACCGTCAACCCGATCGTATTTAGCATCGTCATATCGTTCCCGATTTCATCTGTCGGTACCGCTTGGAATAGGGTGATGAACGGAATCAAGATGAAACAGATGATGATAAGCTGACGAATCATCGTTTCACCCCGCGTTCAATTCGACGACGAATGGAAGAGGTCAGCCAATATGAAACACACACACCGCATCCGACAACCCATGTCCAGACAAGCGCCACAGCATACGGGTCACTCGCTTCCAGATAGAGCCCTGTCGACAGCCGTTCATATGCGAGTACTCCAAGTAGTTTTGGATAGGTCACTCCGAGGAGGGCAGGTACTTCATACGCGAACGAAACGAACGCAATCATAATCCAAGTCGCATCAAGCAGTGGTTTAATCAAAAATGGAAATTCTGCATGCTTGAATTGTTCGACTGGGGAGAGTTGGAGCGTCTTCGCCGTCTCTAAATATCCCCGATTCAATTGTTCATACGTACCGAGCATCATCAAAAAGACAAACGGGGTCTCCTTCCATATGTATGTCAGGATGACCGTCACATAGTCTCTTTCATTCGCCTCGATCCAGCCACTGCCGAACGGTCCACTGAATAATAATAAGATCAAATAGGCAGCGGCAATATGCGGGACGAACATCGGGATTCGGATGACCGACGACGTGATGCGCCACTTCTGTTGAACGGCGGTCCTCGCTAGCCATGTCCCGATGATGAGCGACAGGATGGTCGATACACTGACGACGTATAGCGTCATGAACAGACTATCCCGCCACGTCTCATCCGTCAGAAGCGATGCCCAATCTGTACCAACCGCTTCCATTCCCAAAAAGACGATGGATACGAGTGATAAAAGTGATAGGACAATCGTCAATGCGACACTACTTCGCAACACGTGACCATTCCTCACGTACGGCATCAATCACGTCCGGTCCATAGTCTGGAATGGAACGTTCCTGTAACTGCTCTGTGTCCGGATACGTCTTGCCATCTCCAAGTGCTTCGAATGCTTGTTGGTCCGCTTCATCCAATTTGGTCAAGTCAAGCGATGTCCCGTCTCCCCAATAGTCAGGCCCTTGTTTCACGAGTTGAGCTTCCGGTGATAGCAGTTCTTCGATGAGGACGATCGCTCCGTCCGGATTCGGCGCATTGAACGGTATCGCTAAGAAGTGTGTCGATGCGATCGAGTGATCGAGGACGAGGGCACGTGTCTCTTTTGGGAAGATGCCATTAGCCACCTCTGCTTCGGCTCGGCGTTCATTAAATCCCATCGTCATCCACACATCCCCCGAAGCGTAGAGCTGATCGAGCTGCTCAAGCGTTTTTGGATATGTCTGTCCTTCTTTCCATAAATTCGGGGACCACGTTTTCAAGTCGTCCCAGAACGACTCTTCAATGGTCACATTCTCTTCTAATTCAGCACCGTAGCGTTCAAATAAAAGATGACGAATAAATGCATTACCGGTGAAATCAGTGACTTCAGGATACGTGAAACGACCCGGATTGTCTTCGGTCCAGCGACGTAATTCCTCAAACGATTGTGGGGGATTGTCGACTTTCGCTGCGTCGTAATGCAAGATGAATTGAACATTTCCCCAAGCAAGTTCCATATCATCCGTAGGGGTGCCGGCATCTGATTGTTGAGCCGTCTCATTCAACAACTTGGCGTTCGGGATACGTTCCATCAATCCATTACGGAGTAATTCAGCTTCTTTTGCATTTCGGAAATTGTCACCATTGATCCAAACGACATCAATCGTCCCAACTTGTCTATCTGCTTTTTGATCGAGTGACAGCTGGCGCACGAATTCGGCCGCATCCATGGCGACCCGGTTCAACTCAACCTCGTACGATTCCTCGAGTCGTGGTGCCACATAGTCATCAATATAGCTGTTGATCCCCTCGTCTCCACCCCACATATATAGGTTGACGGTCGATCCTTTTGCCGACTCAGTCGCAGCATCGAATGAATCCGAGAACTCAACCGCCTGTTCGTTCCCACATGCTGCAACAAAGATCAGTAAAGCTGTCGTTATAAATAGTTTGATTGCCTTCATCGTTCTCCCCCTTTTTACTTTTTCTCAAATCCCCGTTTCGCGAGCATCTCGAACATGTTTGGACAGATTGCATACACATTCGCCCCGATATTCATCCACCATGGGGCATTGATTTCTCGTTTACGCTTGTGACTTCCTTTGACAATCGCGTCAGCCAATCGCTTCGGGTCAAGCATAATTCCCTGAACACTTTCGGCATATGTACCACTTTTATCGGCCCGATCGAAGAATGGTGTAGCAATCGGTCCCGGATTGACCGTCATGACGTGGATCCCACGTGGTTTCAACTCTAATCGTAGAGCATTCGAGAACTGTAAGAGCGCTGCCTTTGACCCCGCATAGACGGCAGTCTTCGGTGTCGGTACTTTAGCTGCTTGCGAACATATATTGACGATGACATCTCCTTGTTTCATGATGCGGGCACAATCTCTTGATAAAAGCATCGGGGCGACTGCATTTATCTGCATCGTCTCTTCCATCACATCAGTCGATTGATCGGTGACCGAGTCGAATTCGGCCATGCCGGCATTATTGATCCATATGTCAAACGTCCCAAATTGCTTCAACACATTTTCAACTAGGATATCTGAATTCGCAACATCCGCGCACATCCAGTCGCCACCGCACGTTTCCGCAATCTTCTTCAATCGTTCTTCATTTCGTCCAATCAACAATACGTTGTAACCAGATTCATAAAAAGAATGCGCCAATGCGGCCCCGAGCCCACTTGACGCACCTGTAATGACTACCCGTTTCATAACATCGCTTCTTTCTTTACGTAGATCCATTTATTGTCATCGCGGCGTCTCTCGATTTCGCCTCGCTCTTCGAGTAAGCTGAGGCGCGCAAACACCTCACTGAAGACGAGCGGCATCCCTCGTCGCATCTTTCTTCCATATAACTTCATCGACCAATCAAACACGCTAAGTCCGTCTTCCCAATCCACGAGCAATTGCTCACTACGCTCATACCGTTGACGAATCCGGCTCTCAATTAAATCGTTCGGGTGGTGAATTGGTTCACCGTGTCCACTGACGACAAGTTTCAAATCGACACCCTGCAATTTTTTGAGCGAGTCGATATAGAGAATGACGGGTGAGGCGAAACCTTCATCTTCATACGGTTGCTCGATAAGAGGATTTGGTTCAACTTTGTCAATCAAATGATCACCCGCAATCAAGACACCCCCAGGTCCAATCAATCCAAGTTGATCACTCGCATGTCCAGGCAGATGAATTGTCTGCCACGCCCCATCCGACGTCAAATCTTGCCCGTCATCGAACGTCATCGTGACAGTCGTCGGTCCAATCCAGCGAAGTGCTTCGCGATAGTCTGGTAATTTTTCCACAAGTGGAGCCGGTGCCCCGAACGAGACGGCCAATTCATGCAAAAAGTGGTTGCCCCGCTTCAAAAAGTTTGGGGTTTGCTCTAAGTAGCGAACGAGCTTTTCATGTCCGTACACAGGAATGGATGCGTCGCGAAGACGCCATGCTTGTCCGGCATGATCCGCATGATGATGCGTCAAAAATAAAAAGTCGATGTCAGACAACGAGAGTTCAAGCTCTTCAAGTTGCAGATTCAACGCGGTCCATGCTTCTTCTGTATCCGGTCCACAGTCGACCATGAAAAATCGGTTCATATGTTCGACGATATAGACGTTCACGTTCCCTACTTCGAACGGTGTCGGAATATCGAGTCTTGCCAGTTGACTTGAAATCCAGTCTGCCACGTCATCACCACCCCTTCTTCCTGTCTTTCTCCATTATACCCGTCTGAAAGATTCGTTTTCAATCAAACAAAAAAAGAGGGGGACATCTCCCCCTCACAAAAATGATTCTTATAAGTTGATGACCGTCACTTTATCTCGCGTCATCGTCTCGAGGCTACGTCCGATTCCTTGAACGCCGAGCCCTGATTGTTTAACTCCGATGAACGGGAAGTGGTCTGGACCACGTTCCGTACGTCCATTCACTTGAACCGTACCGACTTCTAACTTGTCAGCGACTGTGAAGGCGCTATTCACGTTTTGTGTGAATACGCTCGCTTGGAGACCAAACTCTGATTCATTCGTGAGCGCGACCATCTCGTCGAGCGATTTCACACGAATCACTGGAAGGACTGGTCCGAACGGTTCCTCCCATGCGACGCGCATGTCTGTCGTCACGTTGTCAAGTAGCGTCGGGTGAATCAAGTTTCCGACACGTTTATTGCCGTTTATGACGGTTGCGTTTTTGCTGACCGCATCGTCAATCAAACCTTGGACATAATCCGCTGATTTTTCGTCGACCAACGGCACGATGAAACTGTTGTCTTCCGGTGAGCCGACTGAGAGTTTCTCGACACGTTCTTTCAACATGCCAACGAGCTCATCTGCTTGGTCTTCGAGCACGAAGACGCGCTTGATTGCCGTACAACGTTGACCCGAGTATGAGAATGCACCACTGATGATTTGCTCTGCAGCCAACGTCAAATCCGCATCCTCTAAGACTAGGGCTGGGTCTTTCCCACCAAGTTCGAGCACGACCGGTACCATCGACGCTTGTTGCGACAAGTGTTGACCCGTACCTGTCCCACCTGTGAACGTGATCATGTCGATACCAGGGTGTGAAGTCAAGTAATCTCCAATGACCGAACCACGTCCTGTCACAAGGTTCAAGAGACCTTTCGGAAGACCTGCATCATGTAATGCCTCGACCATCTTGATTCCACTGATTGCACCTTGAGTCGCTGGTTTGAAGACGACCGCATTTCCTGTGACGAGCGCAGGTGCAATCTTCGCAGCCGCTAAGTTCACCGGATAGTTGAACGGTGAAATCGCGAGAACGACACCGAGTGCCTCTTTTTTGATGATGGCCATCTTGTTTTTCGAGCCACCAGGGAATGAATCCCCTTGCATGAATCCACCGTTGAAGCGAATTCCTTCTTCTGCCGTGTAACGAATGATTTCAGCTGTACGAACGACTTCTTTCTTCGCGTCGTTCAAGTTTTTCCCGACCTCCTGCATGATGATTTGACCGATCTCATCAACGCGTTCTTCGAGTTTTTCTGCCCATGCATACAACAGTTCAGCGCGCTTGTTGACCGGAAGCGCAGCCCATTCCTGTTGTGCGCGTTTGGCGCCATGGATGGCTTCGTCTACTTCGTCACGTGACATCGCTTGAACGCGACCTACGACTTCATCTTTATATGGTGAAACGAGTTCAATCGTTTCCTGACTTGAAGATTCCTGCCATTGACCATTCAATAAATAAGGATACGTGTTCATACTCATCATCTCTATCTGCCTCCTGAGTAAGCTGTAATATCTCGTTGCCAACCTCATTGTATGCAGATTTTTTTGCGTTGGACAACTATAACGATTCAGTTTATAAGATGTAAACGGTTACTATGAAACTTTTTGTGAATTCTGACGTGAGTTCGACATATTTTTACTGTAGATTTGATGATTCGAAACCGATAGTAAAGAAGAGAGTACGTGAAATAGGAGGGACTACCATTGAACAATGATCATAATATTTTACTTGAAGCAGGAACGAACGAACTTGAGATCGTGATTTTCCAAGCTGGCCCATTCTTATTCGGCATCAATGTCATGAAAGTACGCGAAATCATTACGATGCTCCCACTGACTCCGCTCCCAGGTACACCGGAGGCCATTATGGGTCTCATCGAGTTACGTGGAGAAGTCATGACCGTCATCGACCTTCCCATGGTCATCAGTCATCCGCGTGAAGTCGGCAGTGACGACCGCTTGATTGTCTGCGAGTTCAACGGTGAGAAATCGGTTCTTCGAGTCGACCAAGTGACCGAGATTAAACGCATCTCATGGGAACAGATTGACACGCCTTCAGATCTCGCCCGCGGTGTCCAAGGTATCACGAACGGTGTCGTCAAAACAGGTGATCAGATGATTATCTTACTTGACTATGAGCGCATCGCGTTAGAACTTTCTCGTAAAGACATCATGGCGCGTGAGTCAGTGAAACGTCTCGGTGCTCGTGAACGTTCGAACAAAAACATCTGGATTGCCGAGGATTCGGAGATGCTTCGGACACTTATTCTCGAAACGTTAGATGATGCAGGCTACTTCAACACGACCGTTTTTAATAACGGTAAAGAGGCGCTTGATGCATTTGAACAGGATGGTGTCGAATGTGATCTTCTCATCACGGATATTGAGATGCCACAGATGGACGGACTCCATTTAACGAAGCGTCTTCGCGAGATGGAGCGCTACGCAACACTTCCGATTATCATCTTCTCGTCACTCATCTCGGACGACTTGAAACATAAAGGTGAAGCGGTCGGAGCGAACGCCCAAATTACGAAACCAGAAATCGGTCTCCTGATTGCGACACTTGACGAATTTGTAGGCTAATAAAAAAAGTTTGCTCCCAAACTGGGTGCAAACTTTTTTTACGTCAACTGTTCGAAGTGGTTGGTCCATTCGGCTAAAAAGCGCTTACTGTGCGACTCAATTGTCGCCAACGTCTCGTCTGCTCCGTCCAGATGGGCGTTCTCGCCTGCGACTTCAAGATCGTGGAAAAGAAGGGCAGTCTGTTCTAAGCCGACCGAATACGAGGCCCCTTTTAATAGGTGGGCGAGCTGTTCGATCCGCTCATAATCCTTCAATTCGACAGCTGCTTTTAGTTCGGGATATTTCGTCTCGAACTGCTGAATATATGTGGTTGCAATTTTATTTAAAAAATCCATGTTTCCATTTGCGATTTGGTGGAGCTCCGTTAACTTATCTTCATTGAACAGAGCGTCCTCGGGCATTCTTGTCAATATAACCCCTCCTCAATAAACGATCATCCAATCATTCCCTCTCACTGTAACACGTTTTCGAGAGAAAACAAAAAAACTCCTGCTTTGGATTGCACTCTAAGTTTTGGCTACCTATAATAAGATTGAGTTAAGGTAGGAGGAAGATGCATGCTGACGATTTACCGTACTGACGCATCGGGCCATGTGGATGAAATCGAAGACTTTGATAAAGGGAGCTGGATTCAACTCGTGAATCCGACAAAAGATGAGGCCGATCAAGTCATCGAGGCGTCCGGCATTCCAGAAGACTTTGTTTATGACCCACTTGATGTCGAAGAAAAACCGCGTTTTGAAAAAGATGATGAAGGGCTTCTCATGATCATCGACGTTCCATATGTAGAAGAAGATGACACAGGTCGTGCCTATAATACAATCCCGCTTGGTATCATCGTGACCGGAAGACATTTCATCACCGTCTGCTCACGTGACCTTGATGTCTTGAATCTATTCGCTAACGGGAAGGCACGGTTGTTCCGAACAAACTATCGGAGCCGTTTCGTCTTTCAGATTTTACACCGGGTGAGTATGACGTATTTGCGCTTCTTGCGCCAAATCGACCGAAGAATGGATGAGCTCGAGCAAGAGTTGCAGCGTTCGATGCGAAACCAAGAGATTTTTCAATTGATGAATCTGCAAAAGTCGCTCGTCTACTTCATGACTTCCTTGAAAGCGAACGACAGTGTCCTTGACCGAATCGTCAAGACGCCGAGTTTGGAGAAACATGAAGAGGACGAGGAGCTATTAGAGGACGTCTTCGTCGAGCATCGGCAGGCGATGGAAATGGCATCGATTTATAATGACATCATCAGCATCAAGATGGAGGCGTTCGGGTCGATCATCTCAAACAACGTCAACTTCGTCATGAAGTTTTTGGCATCGATCACGATCGTCCTGAGCATCCCGACGATGATTTCCGGTATCTTTGGGATGAACGTCCAAATCCCATGGGAAGGGGATCCGTTCGGATTCATCATGGCGATTGCGATGATGATTGGATTTTCCGGTCTCGCCTTTTATATCCTTTGGCGAAAACGATATTTTTAACGAACAAGAGCCTGACGCACGGTGCGTCAGGCTCTTGTCATGTGATTTTGACGGTGACGAGACACAGGTCGTCATCGATTTCAATTTTAGGTACGAGTTGTTCGGCAACATGACGACTATAGTCAAGCCCGTATGTGGCGACATCTTTTTCAAGCCATCGAATCCCGTCATCGATATCTTTGCTGTAACATTCCATAAGCCCATCTGTATACATATGTAGCTTCATATCTCGTGTGATGGCAATCTCTTTCGACTCATAGTTCGGTTCATCGAACATGCCGACCGGCACCCCTGTCGTCTCAAGTCGGCAATTCCCCGCTTCAGACGTCACGATGACCGGCGGATGACCTGCATTCACATATTCGATTCGACGCTTCGTCGTATCGATGTAGCAATAGACCGCCGTAAAGTAGCTATGCATATCGTCACCCGAGAACAGGAACGTCATCTGACGGTTCAACTCGGTCATGACGTCTACCGGATATTGCACGTTTCCGACAAGACCCGGAAGAATCGACCGGATTCCCATCGTGATGAGTGCCGATGAGACCCCGTGTCCCATGACGTCAAAGATGATGACCCCGTAACGGTCCGGGGCGACCTGGAACCAGGCGTACATGTCCCCTGCCAATTTTTTTGATGGCAAATAAAGGGCGCGAACATCAATCTCTTCGTTACTGATTGGAGGGGTGAGCGCACTCTGCTGAATTTTTTGAGCCAAGTCCAAATCATATTGGAGACGGGCCTCGTAAGTCTTCCGCTCGTCGACCGCCGCCTTGTAGCGGAGCGCAGAACGAATTCGGGCCAAGAGCTCCGTCACTTTAATCGGTTTGGTCGTATAGTCAGATGCTCCTGCGTCAAGTCCTTCAGCAATTTGCTTCTCATCTGTACGTCCGGAGACCATGATGACCGGCAACTCTTCATATTCTGCCATCTGTCGAATCCGTTTACACGTCTCAATCCCTGAAATCCCGGGCATCTCAACATCCAATAGGACGAGATCATACAGCGATGCGGCTTGTGGTGCCATCAGTAAATCGAGCGCTTCTTCCCCACTTGAGACCGAAATCGTCTCATAGTCGTGTTGGTGAAGCAGTTGCTCGAGTACGAGCGTATTGACCGGTTCGTCGTCCACAATCAAAATCGCCATAACTATCCCTTCCTTCTCTACGTAGTAATCTATATCGTATTGTACCATATCTTTTCGATGTCACACGACATAACCGTCTATTCATTCCAGTTGATGAACCGGCTCACCTTTTGGCATACTTAAATTAGAAAGTGGGGGATTCTTATGGCCTGGATCTTCGCCGTCAGCGGCTTGATTATTTTACTCGTCCTTATCGCGTCCATCGTCGTCATCCAAAAAGGGTACGCGTATAAAGACAATAAAGATGATATCGTCCTCGACTACGACGAAATCAATCGTCGGATCGAGTCCGAAAAAGCACAAGAAAAGACAGATCAGTCAGAAGGACCACGCTGAACTTCCTCCATAAAAGTTGGATTGTCACGTCCGACTTTTATGGAGTGTTCACTAAGACCCTTCTTTTTATTTGAACTCGAATCGGAGCTCACCTTTTTCTAAATATAACGAAGCGTTAAACGTTTTCTCGCCTTTTTTAAACGTATGGACGTTCGATTGCCCCCCGTTGATCATCTGTCTCAACTCATCCTTGACGAGTCCGACGCCGAGCACCTGCTTCGAGACGGTGAAACGACAGCCTTCACGATATCCACTACAGCCGATGAATTTAGGATGTTCGACAAGTCCTTTGCCACAGCTCGGACAGACCCCGAACGACGCTTTCGGCCGTGCCGCCCCTTTCTTCCCATATCGCTTCGCTTCAATCGTATATCCTTCAGGATTCGCCGCCTCTACCCTTGATTTTGCCTCCTCGACCAAATGAATCGACATTTTTTTGGCTTGTTCAATAAATTCTGCGGCAGATGCGGACGCCTGTCCGATCTCATGGAGTCGCTTCTCCCATTTCGCAGTCATGACGGGCGAGGCCAAAATGCTGTCTCCGAGTACATCGATTAAAAGACGACCCTTGTCTGTCGGGACGAGCTCTTTTTTCTGAAGCTGGACATATCCGCGCTTTTTCAACCCGTCAATGATATTGGCGCGTGTCGCCTCGGTCCCGAGACCCTCTACTTCTTTCATGATGTGAATCAACGCCTCATCATCAAGCTGTTTCCCGGCGACTTTCATCGCCATGATGAGTGCCCCTTCTGTATAGCGTTTGGGCGGTTCCGTCTGTTTCGACAGCACATCGACAGTCTTCTCCTTCAACACTTCCCCGATGGTCAGTAAAGGGAGCTCGACGTCTTTGGATTTCATCTCGACGACATCCCGATAGCCTGGACGTACGACGACGGTCCCTTTCGCCCGATAGAGATCCGTTCCATCTAACAGGTCGACCGTCGTCTTTTCAAGCGTCGCAGCAGGTGCGAACGCCGCGAGGAAACGCCGAATGATGAGATCATACAGTTTTGCCTCATCCCCAGCGAGCCGATTGACATCGCCACATGCTTCCGTCGGGATGATCGCATAGTGGTCACTCACTTTTTTTGAGTTGACGTAACGACGATTTTTGGACGGGTCCTCGGTCAACAGCTCACGGAGTCCGCCGTAGGCATCGGACTTTAACAGCCTCGCCTTCGTTTGAGGGAACAGAGTCGCTTCGTCCTGTGTGACAAATCCAGAATCGGTCCGCGGGTAGCTGATCCATCCTTTTGTATATAACTTTTGCGCGATATCGAGCGTTTTTTTCGCCCCGAAACCGAAGCGTTTCCCCGCTTCTGCCTGCAATCCGGATAGACTGAACCAAAATGGAGGTTGTTCGATTTTTTCTTCTTTGTCGATCGCTTGGACTGTAGCGGTGCCGGAAGCGCGCCTGACGACCGCATCTGCCTCATCGCGCGTCTTCAGTTTCGTCGTCTTTCCGATGGTGTACTTCGCCTTGAACGTGCTTCGACCTTTAAGTAACGTCGCCTCGACTTCGAAGTACGGTTCCGGTACGAACTGTTTGATTTCCCGTTCGCGATTGACGATTAGGGCAAGTGTCGGTGTCTGCACACGACCGAGCGAGAAGACATCTTCGATTCCGATCGTCTTCAATAAGGTCGTATAAGCGCGTGAGGCATTCATCCCGACGAGCCAATCGGCACAGGCGCGGCTCATCGCCTCATGGTAATACGGGACCGTCTGCTCACCCGGCAGTAGTTCCGAGAACCCACGGTCGACCGCTTGTTCCGTCAAGCTTGAAATCCATAGCCGAGCGAGCGGTTTTTTGTTTCCCGCGAGCCTTAAAATCAGACGGACAATCGCCTCCCCTTCACGTTCGGCATCCGAGGCGATGATGACATCTGTGATGGAGCGATCGTGCAACCATTTTTTGATTGCATAAAAAGGCTTTGATTTGCCTTTTGAGATACGGTAGTCGAACCGCTCGGGTACGATCGGGAGCGCATCATATTTCCATGACCTCCACTCCGGTCGATAGTGCGACGGTTCCTGAAGCTCACAAAGGTGACCGACCGCCCATACGACGATCGCCCCTTCAGGAAAACGGGGGCACGGAGAGATTTCGATCTCCTCTTTTCGCTTTTTAGATGGATAGGGAGCGGCCAGTTTTTGTGCTTGTGATGGCTTTTCCGCGATGATTAGTCTCATAATAAGAACTCCTTACTTCGCCTCTTAATTCGAGTCAAGACGTACCTGATTCGATTGCGTCTTCAATATATTTTACTATATCAAGTCATAGATGGACATATCGAGAAAGGATTCGAGCGGATCGAAAACGCGAGACTGACCTACAACATGTCCCGGGTCGGACGTTGTCTCGAGTTCGACTCATTCGAGGCTTTTGAGATACCCTGAAAGTGGAGATGTACAACTTGCTTGAGCTCTAAGCCTCTAGCGGACTCACATCGTCCTTCGAGACCTACGTATCGCTTTACATCCACGACCGTTTCTAGAAATGACTAAACGCCGTAATGGCCGACATAGCGATACGGGTTTTCTTCTGCCACCTCTTGACCGAGAGGCGCCAGACCCTCAAGCGCAATCAAATTCCCCCACTCGTCATAACTGTAGCGGGCAATCACTTCCTGAATCTCGTTCGTGATTGCAACAACGTCACCACGTTGGTTGAAGACGTAGTCGAAAGTCGTCCCTTTATACTCAAAGTTAAGGAGCTTACCACTTGCATCTCGATAGAAATTCATCGTGTTCTCAAGCAAATCGTCTCCCGTTTTGCGTGATACAGAGAAGAGATCCCCGTTTGAATCGTAATAGTAGAACTCAAAACGGTCGCCTTCAGCGTTCGTCACTTTCTTCGAAGAACGATTGTCCTCGCTGTCGTACGTATACTCGATGCGTTCAGTGACTTTACGTCCTTGCTTCGTTGTGACGCTCATCAACAGGTTGAACGAAGAATAGTAATATTCTTTCACCACATCGACCGCAGCCTGTTTCGCGCTACTCGATGTGCTTGACGGTTTACGAATCGTTTCTTTTGCTAATGATCCATTCTCTCTAAAATCACAGCTGATGTGGCGATAAGTGTTCGTCTCTTTGTCCTACTGAATTGAAGTATCGATACGGTTTCCTTGTAGGTACTTATTTTCAGAGATCAATTTGCCGGACTGGTCTTCTGATTTCAGCATATTCCCGCTCAAGTCATACGTATAGTCTATCGTGTCGCTCCCTCGAGTGACAGATTGCAAGAACCCTTCCTTCGTATAGGTATATGTTTTTTGCCCGGAATCATTGTTCGTCGCCTTGATGATTTGCTCATCTTTGTTATATTCATACGTTTCAGAGAAAATGACCGTCTCCGTGTCCTTCTTATTCGTCTGGATCTGGGTCATCTTCTCATTCGGACCATAATTCATCTCATGAGTCAGTCTCGGTCCCCTGATTTTTTTGATTAACTCCGACGTGGTATAGGAGAACTGGAACTCTTCATTGCACGGTGTAATGATTTTCTTCACTAAATCATTTTCATTATAGTATATCGTTGCCTGACCGAGAGCAGATTGAATGATTTCGGCATTCTCGTCATCTTTATACGTTAAGCTAACAATCCTATTTTCATTCTTCTCTCATGTATACGAAATATGAAATTCCCGTATATACTATTTTCCGCTATCATTAGACTAAGAAATACATAAGTGAAGGAGTGTCGCCATGTCTTATCTCATTTTGTTCGCCGCTGTCTTTTTCTTGTCGACGAGCGTCCTATTCGTCAAATGGACGTCCGCTCCTGCCGAGACGGCCGCCTTTTACCGCATGCTGATCACGTGTCTGATGCTGTTGCCATTCGTCGACTTCAAATCACTCATCGGAACACGTCTCATGACCCGGTATGCCTTACTCCTTAGCGGGACGCTTCTCGCGTTTCACTTTTGGCTCTGGTTTTTATCGCTCGATTATACGACAGTCGCCAGTTCGACTCTTTTCGTCACATCGAGCCCAATCTTTGTCTTGATTGGAAATGCCGTCATCTTCAAAAAAAATCCGACCAAACAAGGACTCACTTACGCACTCGTCGCTGTCCTCGGGGGCATGCTCGTCGCCGCAGGGGATGTTCAACTCGGTCGTGAAGCGCTCTTTGGGGACATGCTCGCCTTGCTCGCCGCTCTCCTCATCGCCGGATATTGGCTCGTCGGACAACACGTCCGTACCGAGATGAAGACGAACACGTATTCATTTAGCGTCTACCTCGTCGCGACGGTCGTTCTTTGCTTCATGTTGCTCGTACGCGGCACGTCGTTCACGGCATTCGAATCGGTCAACTGGTGGTACTTCCTCGCACTCGCATTCTTCCCGACGATCCTCGGGCATAATTTGTTCAACTATGCGCTCGCACGGGTCAGTGCGACAGTCGTCAGCATCACGATTCTCGGTGAGGCACTATGGGGAATGCTGTTCGGGTACGCCTTTTTCGGAGAACGGCTCAGTCCGTTGCAGTGGACCGGTGCCATCATCCTCCTCGCAGGGATCTATCTGTTCCTAAAAGAAGACGCCCGCTCGACTCGAGCGGACGTCTGATTATAGATTCGTAGCTTTCGGGTCCCCCGGACGATCTTCTGCATCCTCTTCTGAAGGACGGAACAACAGCTTACGGTCCCAAAACGCCAGAGCGACCGCCGTCAAAAACGTCATCGCATCGGCAATCGGGAATGCGAGCCAGACGCCGAACACCCCGAGAAACGATGGTAGGATGAAGACGAGCGGAATCGTATAGAGCGTCTGACGGGAAAGCGAGAGGAACATGGCGACTCGCGCCTTTCCGAGCGACTGATAAATCCCGTTGACGAGCATCTGCACGCTCGGTAAGAAGGAGACCGCGAACAGGATGTGAATCGCGGTCACGCCTCCTGCGATTAATGCATCATCCGTCGAGAACCATCCCATGAGCGTATGCGGGAACAACTGCAAGACGAGCCAGATGACCACGGCGATTGCAATTCCGGCACGCATTGCCGTCCAAATCGTCTCACGCATGCGATCAAACTGGGCGGCTCCATAGTTGTACCCGACGATCGGTTGCATCCCTTGGACAATACCCATGATCGGCATACCGACGAGCGCCATGAACTTATTGATGATGGCGAAAGTCGCCAACTCATCCGTCCCACCGTACGTCCCAAGCATCACGTTGACGCCGACGAACAGAATCGATTGGGATACCATCATGATGAACGAGGACGAACCGATTGCCATGATTTCCTTGATCTCATCAAACCGAATCCGGAACTGTCGCCATTTGAAGCGCAGTTCCGTTTTTGGTTTACGGGCAAAAAAGAAGCGAAGCATCAATATGGAACCGACGACTTGTGCGAGTGCCGTCGAAATGGCTGCCCCGTACATTCCCCACCCAAAGGTGAAGATAAAAAGAGGGGTCGTCACAAGATTGACGAGGACGGTCGTCAACATGACCTTCATTTGATACGGCGCCTGTCCTTCAGCACGTACCATCGCACTTGAAGCAAGCGTGAACATAAAGAAGGGTGAACTGATCAATACGACCGATAAGTATTGTCGGCTAAGTTCCATGATTTCGGATGTCGCCCCGAACACCATTAATATCTCATCTAGCATAAAGAAGGCAGAACTGACCGCGAACGCCGCAAACAGACCGACGAGGACGAGCACGTTTAAAAACGTGACAGCCGCACCGGCATCGTCCCCGCGCCCGAGCTTCCTCGAACTGATGGACGCCCCGCCGAGCCCGACCGCACTGGACACGGCCATCAAGATCATCTGAATCGGAAACGCAATCCCGATGGCGGCGACGGCTGACGCGCCGATCCCACGGGCGACAAAAATCGTATCAATGATGTTATAGAGCGCCGTCACGAGCATCCCAATCATCGCCGGAAGCGATAATTTGAAGAGGAGTCGGCCGATGGGCTCAGTCCGTAATTGCTCTGTGTTTTGGTTCATCCTTCCATCCCTCCGTCTCTACCTCTTAGGGTAGCAGGAATGGACGATCCGGGCGACTATGTTGGCTCGAAGGATGTGTCAGACGACTACGCGTGCGGGTACGCTTTTTCGCTTGCGCATAATAAAATCGGTCGCGACCGGTTCATCTACTTTCACGCGAATCGTCATCATCGCTTGATTAGCTGACTCGAGCGGCTGTCCGTCCACATTTTCAATCGACTCGATGACTTGCGAGAAGCGTTTAAATCCGGGCCCAAAAAATTCGACCTCTTCCCCGACCGAGAAATGGTTTCGTTGCTCTAGTGTCGCCATCCCGCTCGTCGGGTCGTATGAGATGACCCGTGCGGCAAAGGCGTACTGCGGAATCGAACGCGGTTTCCCGAACAACTGCTCTTTTTCGGTTGGAATGCCATAATAGAATCCACTCGCCAGTTCACGTTGGGCCGCTTTCCAAATCTCTTCTTCCCATGCCGGGTCGAAGACAAAATTCTCCGGGTCCTCACAGTACGCGTCAATCACTTGACGATAGACGTTACATACGGTCGCGACGTAATGAATCGACTTCATCCGCCCCTCGACTTTCAAACTGTCGACTCCCGCGTCCACGAGGTCAGGAATATGCCGCACCATCGATAAGTCGACCGAACTCATTGTGAACGGTTCTTCGTCGCGCGCTTCCATCTCTTCTGTCAACAGTTCACCCTCTTCGAAGAATCCATATTTCCAGCGGCATGATTGGGCGCAGCCTCCACGATTGGCATCACGTAGTGTCATGTGGTTAGACAACGTACAGCGACCGGAATAAGAGATGCACATCGCTCCATGGACGAACGTCTCAATCTCGACATCGACTTCCTGTTTCATTTTCACGATTTCATCCATCGATACTTCACGAGCCAAGACGACCCGTTCAAGGCCTTCGTCTTTCCAAAAGCGAAGTGTCTCATAATTGGTCGCCGAGGCTTGAGTCGATAGATGGACCGGCAGTCCTTCAGCTTCCGTGAGACATGTCTCGATCATCGCCGGATCGGAGACGATGACCGCGTCAATCCCGATATCACGCAGTGTCTGAAAGAATTCACCGGCACCTTCGATATCGCCTTCATGCGTCACCATGTTCGCGGCGACGTATACTTTCGCATTACGAGCATGGGCGAACGCCACACCTTCTCGCATCTCCTCATAACTAAAGTTACCGGCACGTGAACGCAGACCAAATTGCTGTCCGCCGATATAGACCGCGTCGGCCCCGTAGTGAATCGCCATCTTCAATTTTTCTAAGTTACCTGCTGGCGCTAATAATTCTGGACGTCGTTTCATGTTTATCCCTCACTTGATTTCTTCTGGCTTGCGTAGCAACAATCCCGTTCCGAGACGGAATCCTTCCGGTTGCAGGTCGTTGAGACGAGCTTCCATCTCAACACGGTCAAATCGACCGTTCAATAGATTCGCACGGGCGAACGTAAACAATTTAACGATTTCGACAAACTGGTCGCCCGCATGCCATCCGTCAAGTTTCCACGTATGAAGCCCGTGTTTGACTAGCGTTGGCAGCTGCCCCATGAGTGTCAGATCTTCAGAGAAAATATGCGTCCCGTTCTCGTCTTCATAAATCGGGTACCGGCTAGATGCATCAGCAGGCTCGCTCATGTAAAACTCGCGTTGTTTCGCCTCTTCAGATGGGCGACCGAGTTCGTTGAAATAGTTCGTCACGAGCGGACGCTTGGAGTGATGGATACAAGTCGGACCATACACCTGTACTTCTACCGGCAGTCCGATTTGTTGCTGGATGAGAGCGAGTTCCTCGAGCGTCACTTCGCGTGCGACGACCGCTCCGATTGCCTCCCGTTTGCCCCAAAACTGAATTTGTTTGGCGGACGTGACGAGCGTTTGGGCATCGTACCAATAAGGAATCTTCGCTTGTCGAATCAGACGGATCGCTCCAGGGTCTCCAGCCGTCACATCATCGACTCCGATCGCCCTCAGTTCCTGTAAATATTCGGGCAACTCATCAATCTGGTCGTTATGCATCAAATTATTGACGGCCACCGTCACTTCTTTCCCGTATCGATGGGCAAGTTGTGTGACTTCCCTCACAGCATCGATAGTCCACTCTCCTTTTTGTCGTAACCCGAACCGTGAATTCCCGATATACAGTCGGTCAGCGCCCGCTTTAATTAACGCTTCTGCTTGATCGACGCTTTGTGCCGTAGTGACGAGCTGAATCATCATGATTGTTTTTCTCCTTACTTTGTGAGTCTAATCACATTTTCTTGCTATACTTTAGCATACGTTTCAATGTGTAAACGAGGCAGGATTTTAACAACTCGTGAAGAATTAAGTAACAATGTATGACTTTTCATCAAAGGAGTGGATCATGTTGTCAAAGACAGCTTTAATCACCGGTGCCTCGATGGGCATCGGTTTAGACTTGGCCGTACTCGCCGCACGAGATGGTTACGACTGTATCCTCGTATCTCGAAACGAGCCGCGCTTACACGAATTGAAAAAAGTACTGGAGACGAGATATCGCATCAACGTCCATGTCTTCGCGCTTGATTTGGCAAAGCATGATGCCGCAGCCCGATTGACTAGTATGATCGCCGAGGCGGGACTTTCCGTCGACTTTTTAATCAACAATGCCGGTTTTGGTACATCCGGCGCATTCGCCGACCTCGATGCCGAGACGGAGGCGGACGAGGTCCGATTGAACGTCAACACGTTGACCGAACTGACGAAAGCCTATCTACCTGGCATGCTCGAGCGTGACCACGGTCATGTATTAAATGTCGCCTCCGTCGCCGCGTTCCAACCAGGACCGTATATGGCCGTCTATTACGCGACGAAGGCATACGTCCTTTCCTTCACCGAGGCGATCCATGCCGAAGTGAAAGGAAGCGGTGTTCACGTCAGTGTCCTCTGCCCTGGTCCGACTGACACGAACTTCTTCGATCGCGCCGGAAGTGAATTATCATTCTCAAAAATGCCATCTCACCTCGTCGCCTTTTTCGGATATAAAGGTGTCATGAACAACAAACGGGTGATTGTACCTGGCCTCTCGAACCAGCTGTTGGTCGGTTTGGCTAAGTTGATGCCACGGGCTCTCAGTCTCGAAGTATTACGTCGTGTTCAAAAGCCAACAGACGGTAAAGCCGCTGAATCGACGACATGAAAAAGGAGCGACCCGCGTAGGTCGCTCCTTTTATAATTCAGAATGCAATCGAGACACAGTCACAAGCCGATGAAGAAAGACTCCTGCTGGAATCATCGTCATGAGCGCAGTCGAGAGGACGACCGCCCACGCGATCACAGCGTTTAACGTCCATTCTCCCGAAGTGAGTTGATCCATCACATTCAGTTGATTTACCGAAAGAACAATCATGAGTGCCGGCCACACGCTTGTTGCCAGAATACTTAGCATTGCAAAACGGGCTCTCGTGTAACGCTTCGCTAAAAGAACAAGGTTTAACACGATAAACAATAACCCTACGAGTAGAAACATACCGACTTCCGTGACATTGACATAAGCATCCATCCGTCGTTCACCTCACTCAATATGATAGGAATATTGTATATTTACCCGAGTTGACGAAGGAATATGCGCTCAAATAACGGACGAATCAATAGGAGGAAGACGACGTTAGAAATGCCGTGGACGAAATCAAATGGGAAACTAAGCAAAAGTAATTTCAAAAAGTCTGCACCAATCACTTCGATAAACGCGACGTTCGTCGTCCATCCGTATAAAAAACCAGATAGAAATCCTAGTACGAGGAAGAGTACGGACGACTTTAATAAAAGCGGTCGAAACAGGCTGACGAGCAATACGACAAGGAGCCACCCTAAAAATTGATAAAGGACGAACGGTCCAATCCCAAGCAAGAGTCCTGACAAGATCGGCACGAAGAGCGCAAGGATGGCTGCACCGTTCAAGCTGACGAGTAGAGCGGTCAACATCAAAATCGCCGTCGTCGGTTGAACGTTCGGGATTGTCATAAAGAGCCAACGACCAATCACCGCGAGCGCTAAAAGTTGGACAAGTGGTTGAATCGGAATCGAGGATTTCTCGAATCGATACAAGACGGCGATGGCAATCAAAATGGCGAGGACGTAAGTGACCATAACGTACTCCGTTCTTGGAAGAGTGAACGTGTCCCTTGAAAGACGATCTGACCGCTCGCAAGGTAAATAACATCTGTCGATCGGTCAATCAGCTCCATGTCGTGCGTCGCACAAACGACCCTTGCCGTCTCAGCCTTCTGTCGTACTGCTTCAACGAATGCTTCACGTTCCTGCCCCGTTAAATCTACAGTCGGTTCATCGAGCAAAAGGACGCTCGACGGATCATGAAGCACGCCTTGCAGTTGCGCGACCCGTCGTCTTTCTTCCTTCTGGCTTGGACCGTATTTTGGTTCGGCAGAAAGATAGACGGCTCGTTCGCCTCGCTTCACCCGTCCTTTGAGCGGTCGTCTGCTTCGGGCCAACAATTCGAGCAAGGTCGACTTCCCGCTCCCGTTCGTCCCGATACAGACCGTGAGTCCTGGCTTATTCAACTGGATGGTCACATCCTCGATCGCATACACCGCTTGAAGCGGATGCCGATAGGATACATCTTGCGCATCGATTATTGGTGCTCTATTCGATTCGGTGAATGTGAACGTCACGTCTCCTGACTGCTCACGCGCCCTTTCCGTATAGCCAATTTGAACACCGAGCCCGGAGATACGGCGGAGCAACATCTCAAGGTGTTCTTTACGAAATTGATCAAGATGCCGAAACGGTTCGATGAGAACGATTGATTCTGGTCGGTCCACTAGTGCAAAGGCAACACGAACAATCTGTTGTTCACCACTCGAACATGTGTCGAACCGCTTCGGATAGAGTGCATCGATTTGTAACAGTGTAGCAAGCTCTGCCCCTCGAAACGGGTCCCCATTCGATAATAAATGCCCGACTTTCCCTGAGAACGGTTGGTTCATCTCGATGACGCGTGGTCGGTAGCGTTCGACATATTCTTCGAACGTCCCGTCAGCGGTAGAGAGCCATTGCATCACGCAAACCTCCTTTCGTAACATACGGATAAATGAGCCAAAGTATAATTGTCCACTGGAGCGCTACCCAGCAAGTCATTACAATCAAGATAATCTGAAGAGCATCCTCTACTCGAAAGTGACGCATCGGTTCAGAGGCAAATCTCGGCTCCTGTTGCTGACTCTCGATTCCAATCCGTACCCCTTCTCGCCATAATTTTTTCGGATGACTCCTAATCGATTGGCGCACTGCTTGTTCCATCGATGGGATGAGTGCCCACGCTCCATACAATAGCGACGATGATCTAGGCCACTTGGATAACAGTGGAAGCAGGCGCTCCAGACGAATAATGCGAGCGATCCACAACATGCCTAGTAAAAAGGCGGCCAAGCTCACTAGTTGACGCCATATGTACGAGAGTGAAATGTCCCATCCGAATAATCCAGGCAGTACCGAGACCAATCCGAAAGCAATCAATACCCCTAACATCGCCCAAGGAAAACGGCGTTCGAGAATAAGTAGAATGACAAGGGCGATGACAAAAATAATGATGTCATCGACATTCGTCAGCACGTATAGGTGGCTAAGGAGAAAGAAAAAGAGCGTGACAGGATGTCTCCGCTCCCAATCTGCCTCATTCGAAGAAAGCAATCGCATCTTCTTCGAACCGCCACTGAATGACATCGGTCGATTCTACTTCTTTCGCACCGGCACCTTCATCTCCCGGAGCACCGTTAAAAGCAAATACCCATCCTGACGATTGTCCTTCTGATTTTTCTTCGATTCCCTCGATTGCCGTCACGTATGACATGTCACCGCTTCCTGTCACTTCGAGGTCAAGTCCAGTCGCCTTCAACGCATCGAGCACGGTCGCGTCCTCTTCAAGGCAGACGCTTTTTTCTTGATAGATCGTCTCTTCGGTCGCTGCATTGTATACTGAGATGGTCGGACTTACATCACATGCCTCACGTTGCGCTTCTTCACCGCCACATCCGACAAGGAGTGCAGTCGTTAATAGAGAAATGCTTATATATGGTTTTATCATTCTGTCAAATCCTCTCGTTGATGTATCGAATAATTATATAGAATAGCATAACGTTCCCCAGAACTACGCCCTTCTTGTGTCAGTCCAACGAGTTGAATGCTGTTGGCAAGGACTGGTTCCCGCTGTAGCCAGAACTTGACGAGCTCATCGTCCCGATTGAGCATGAGCATCGACTCGTTTTCGAACGTGTACATATCGTACAATCCATCATAAGAGAGTTGTAAGATTGGCGCAACTACAACTTCAGTGTATTCCTCCCATGACGGTTCTCGTAAAGTCGACAACATATGGTCAAATTCCACGAGTTTTTCAAAGAACGCCTGTCCAGATTCTTTTCGTAGTTCATCAACCTGCTCATAGGCGAGTTGTCCAGACTCGTATGTCACACGAATCTGTTGGAACGACTCGGCTCTCTCCACCATCAGTAAGTATTCAATGGACTTGACGTTTCCTACCCGGTCAATTTGTAGCTTGCCCCGGTCTAATTTAATCGAATCACTGTTGATCCGCTGCAATAATTTCTCTGTCATGTCGTCAAATGATTCGTCCGCGACGGAGACGGCACCAATCTGTTGAGATTCGGCTCGGAATCCAGATTGATCAAACAACGGGACAAAGAGTAAGACGATAAAGAAGAAGAAGCCTATTAGCGCCCCATACCATTTATAGCGGCTGTTCTGCTTTGGAAAGAATAAAAAAGACAATAAGAATCCGATCGGGATGTGAAAACCGCCGATTGGAAAGGAGACGATTCCAAGCAAAGAATAAAACAAGAACTTCGGAAAGAAATTGGCTTCCGGTTCTTTTAACTGATTCAATCGAATCCCTAACAGAATGCTGATTGCTAAAAACGCGGCCCATACATAGAGTTGAATGGTCACATCAATCCCCCACTGTATATTCTAAAAAGTCGGTCGCAACTAAACTCGACGGAAAATCCGATACGACTTCTCGTTCAAACTCTTCTTCTCGTCCGACGTAGCGAGCGGAGATGTGCGTGACGATCAGCTTGCCGACGGAACACGCTTTCGCGAGCGCTGTCGCTTCACGTGTCGTCGAGTGCCCATATTTGCGTGCGAGCGGCTGTTCATTTTCCATAAATGTCGCCTCATGAACGAGAAGGTCCGCACCTTCTGCTAAGATTCGAGCGTTCTCACAAGGGGTCGTATCACCGAGAATTGCAACGACTTTACCCAGAATCGGTTCAGTGACATATTCTTTAGAATCATACCATTTTCCTTCATATTCAAACCGTTCTTCTTCTTTGATTGTTTTATAGATGGGTCCACTCGGGATTCCAAGCTCCCTCACCTTGTCAACGCGTAACGTTCCACGTTTTTCTGGACCGTTGATGCGAAAGCCGTATGATGGAAAACGATGCTCTAATTTTCTCACAGTGACGAGATGACCGTCTTGTTCGAATGTATCTCCATCCGTGAACTCGACAACGTTTAACTCATAACCGAGATGAGAACCCGTGATACGAAATGTCGCTTCAAGCCATTTTTTCAATCCTTTCGGCCCATAAACAGTCACAGCGTCCGTTCCATCTAAGGCAGAGCGGGTCGATAAGAATCCAGGTAAGCCGAAAACATGGTCTCCGTGGAGATGGGTCACCCATACCGCCGTCACTTTCCTCGGTTTGATCTTCGTATAGAGCATTTGATGTTGTGTCCCTTCACCACAGTCAATCAACCAGGTGACTTTTGGAAGGTCGATCGCGAGTCCCGACACATTGCGTTGTTTCGATGGCATCCCTGAACCAGTTCCTAAAAACTGTAACTTCATAAATATTTTAGTCCTTTCTCCAAGCCGTTCCATGCTATAATAAAGTAATCGCTGAAAAGGATGTGATTTGTGATGACCAAGGCAGAACAAACCGAATCGATCTATGAAACGATTCGAGAACGTGCAGCTTTGATGAATCGCTTGCACCAAAAAGAACAAGGCACCTCTATCCGCATTCACGACATAGCGATCGAACTTCATTGCACAGACGAATTGATTTTAGAATCATTGGAGTTCGCAGCATAACGAGTACGAACACATGCGAAGAGCCGACGAATGGTCGGCTCTTTTTTATTGCTCGGTTGATGCGACTTCTTCGACGATTGTCACGACATATTCGATAAGTTTGTACAACTCTTCGAGCGGCATCCGTTCGTTCGTCGTATGAATCTCTTCATAGCCGACCGCTAAGTTGACCGTTGGGATTCCGCCACCCGCAATCACGTTGGCATCCGATCCGCCACCTGAATGTAAGATACGTGTCGGGCGTCCGATTGCTTGAGCCGCGCGTTTCGCGACTTCAACGACCTCGTCGCCTTCTTCAAACTTGAATCCAGGATACATGATGTGGATGTCGACCTCAGCACGAGCACCAAACGACTCAGCGACTTCAATGTAGGCCTGCTTCATCGTTTCTGCCTGCTTCTCCATCTTCTCGTGGATGAGCGAGCGTGCCTCTGCGAGTACTTCGACGTAGTCACACACGATGTTTGTCGCGCGTCCGCCTTCGAAGCGTCCGATATTCGCAGTCGTCTCTTCATCGATTCGGCCGAGAGGCATCTTCGCGATGGCTTTAGCTGCGATTTGAATCGCCGAGATGCCTTTCTCTGGCGCGACACCCGCATGAGCCGTTTTTCCGTAAATCTTCGCGTTTACTTTCGCTTGTGTCGGTGCCGCAACGATGATGTCACCGACCGGGCCATCCGAGTCAAGCGCAAAGCCGAACTTCGCCTCGATCTTCGACAAGTCCAACACTTTCGCACCGACGAGACCTGATTCTTCTCCGACCGTAATCACGAATTGGATTTGGCCATGTGGAATCTGTTTTTCTTTCAACACACGAACGAGTTCAATCATTGCCGTGAGTCCCGTCTTATCATCTGCTCCGAGAATGGTCGTGCCATCTGTGACGACATACCCATCTTTAATACTCGTCTTGATTCCTTTACCTGGTGTCACAGTGTCCATGTGAGCCGTGAAGTAAATCGGATCGATATTTTCTTTCGTTGCAGGCAACGTGATGATCAAGTTATTACCAGAGTGCGCCGTCTTCGTTGATGCGTCATCCTCATAGACGTCGCAACCAAGCTCAGTGAAGACACCTTTCAAGTGTTCACAGATGACCGCTTCTTCCTTCGTTTCTGAATCGATGCCGACCAACCCTAAGAAAGTGTCGAGCACACGTGTCTCGTTTACCATAAACAACATCCCTCCATCCAAACATTTCTTGACCATTATAACAAACTCCCTTAGATTGCACGAATCTTTTCCATTCTGTACAATGATGGCAAACACGTTTATGGAGGCAAGCCATGAAGAAAAAACAGAAAAAACGACAACGCATCATTCAAATCGGCGTCGTCGTCATCGTCTCAATCTTTTTGATCAGCACGTTTCTCTCGAGCATGACCATGTTCTTTTAAGAGCAGGATATATCGCTCTTTTAAGATTAAGTAACTTTTCACATCAGATAAAATATTCAATAAGGATGAGCGTACCTCAAATTCCTCACGAGTCGTGGGGAGGGGTACGTTTTTTCGATAGTGCTCAATCATCTCTTCAAGTTCTTGCAGGAAGACCGAGGCGTCCGCCTGTTCGTTCACGTGGTCTCCGACCCGACGCAAAAACGTCGCAACTGGTTTTGCTTCATTGACGACCATCGTGATCTCTCTTGCGTTATCGGCGACGCGCTTCAAAATATCATATTGTCGCTCACGCATCCGGAAGTATAAATAATCCATGTCTTCGTTACGCTTCCCAATCGAGTTACCCATACGTCGAAGGGATAAGTCCTTCCCTTCCTTCAGATAATCTCGCGTCTTGATGAGCATCATCGAATGATGGTTATACACACCGGTTTCGACACACGCCGCCACATCGTAAAACAGTACCGCGAGCGAGCGGTCGATACTATCTTTGATGCGCTCGATTTCCTGGTCGAGCGTCGGCATATACATGTTGACGACGAGCCCGACACCGACACCGATGACGATCAGTAAAAGCTCGTTAATGAACAGCTCTACTGAAAATTGTGCTTCGGTATAAAGATGCGTCAAGATGACGACACTCGTGATCAATCCGTCCTGCAGTTTCAATTGTTGTACGAGCGGAATGAAGATGACAAAATAAAGAGTAAGTGTTACTGGCGAATAACCAAGTAATGTGAACATCGCCGCGCCCATTCCGATAGCGAGGAGACTCGCCATGACGCGCTCATAGGAGGCTCGAATCGATTTTTTTCGTGTTTCTTGAATACTCAAGATGGCAATAATGGCTGCGAATACAAAAAAATCAAGATGGATCGTCTCGGAAATGAGCATCGCGATACCCGCTGCGACCGCGGTCTTCAACGTCCGCGTTCCAATTTTCATATTCATTTCCCCCTTCTTCATCAAATTGTTGACTAAATTAACTCGTTTGGCAATTCAAAAGTTTGGAAGTGATCTAATTGAAACGAAAGAGAAAACGTACAATATGGCCGATGGTCGCGACACTAAGTCTCGTAGTCGCCGCATTTTTATGGATTCAATCCGGACATGAAGACATGTATACCGTCGAGACCATGACGAATGGCGATCGCGTCACGCGGTCATTCGAATCTCTCGATGAAGCGAAACGATACATGACTTCTGGTAAGAACCGCACCCTGTTCTCTCCTTCCGGTGAAGTCCTCGATTTCACGGGTACCGGGATCGTCGTCACCCCAAGTGATGCGATCACAAATTTATATGAAGATGAGGCGTTTAAAAAGCGACAATCATATGTCGCCGGCGGCACACGACTTCAGTTAATCGAACGAGGAAACGGTCATTTAAAAGTTCGCATCTCAGGAGCTGACGTCTATGTCAAACCTGATCAAATGACATTGTTTCCTGAAGCTGTGGTCGAAAGACGGGGATATTATGAAATTCAAGATGGGGACGTCTACCATTCGGTCGAAGCGAACGGTCATCTCGCCGGCAAGTTCCTCGTCGGACCAACGAAAAAGCGCTCGGATGATCGTTACTATACGGAACGCGTCCAAGACGTCTTCGACTCTCCTTATCAATTTGCATCGATTCGTTCGTCCTCTCCGTATACCACGAAAGAGTTTGATCAATATTTACGGTCCATCGATTCTCCGCTCGCAGGGGAAGGAAAGGCCTTTAAACGGGCAGAGGATACTTACGGAATCAATGCTCTGTTCTTACTTGCGGTTGCCGGGCATGAGTCAAGATTTGGAACGTCCGACATCGCACGGGAAAAACGAAACCTATTTGGATTCCGGGCGACGGACGACAACCCGAGTGAGAATGCCACAATGTTTAAAACAATCGATGCAAGCGTTCAGGCTGCTGCAGAACTGTTTGCGACTAAATATGTCAAAGGTCCATACGCTCGCGGAGATTACCCCGGTAACAAACAGGAAGGCATCAATATCTTCTATGCTTCGGACCCATACTGGGGCGAGAAGGTCGCCGGTACGATGTATACGATTGATCGTGAGCTCGGTTTGAAACAGTTGAAGCAAATCCAATGAATAGTAGCCCGGCTCATATGAGTCGGGCTACTTGACGTTTCGTTCGATTATAACGTGTTTTCCACCTCTTGCTCGTACAATTCGATGAGTTGATTGTTGTCGAGCACTTGCTCACTTGACGCTTCGTACCGTTCTGTGACGAGCGGAATCAAATCTTCCCATACGACCCATTTGACGTATTGATCGCGATAATAATCATGATTGAGCTCATACACGCTCATCTCTTTTGCCTCGGCATATCGTCTTTGTGACTCGACTACCGTCGCATCCGGTCCTTTTTCAATCCATTCATCGACTTCGTCACCCGTTACGGCGATGCCATAGTCACTTTTCGCATGGTCCAACCATGCACGTTCAAAATTAGCTTGGTCTTTAGCGCGGATTAGAAGTTGCTTCACATCGATGGTTTCATCAAACATCTTCATCTCCACGTACATCCGTTCTGCCAACTTTCGTTCGAAATCGTTATTGATTCGCGGAGCCACATCGTTTTGAAACGCAGCAAGCATCTCCTTCAGTTCTTCGACCGTCGACTCAGGATAAACCTTCGTCTCCGTTTGGGTGAACATCTTATTTTCGATCTGTTCAGATATTTTCTTTGAATCAGACCGATCGATGAGTACAAATATTCCGACAATGATAAGAATGAATAGGGTCAATCCTGTAATGGGCTTCATATTCCATCATCTCCTATTGTAGATACACGTCATGGTTTTGAATATCAATCGTTACATCTTGTGTATACGTCTCGAGTTAAAAGAATGTTTCAACATCGAATGACACTTTATTGAAGGAGTTTTACATCATTAGACGAATATGTAAAATGAACGACCATTCATTTTTGAGGGGGGAACAGGATGAAAACGATTTGGATTACCGGGGGATCGTCCGGTATGGGGAAAGCCATGGCATTGAAATTTAAACAAGAAGGGTGGAGCGTGGCCATCAGCGGTCGAAACGAGGAGCGACTGAAAGATGCGATGAACGACCTGAACGCCATCGACGCGGGTCAGGCGATGAGTGTTCAACATGATGTTCGTGATTATGAAGGATGCGCGCAAGCACTCGCTGACATCGTGTCCGCATACGGTCCAGTCCACGCGCTCGTTAACAACGCTGCCGGCAACTTCGTCTGCCCGACACTCGATTTGTCTCCAAACGGTTGGGCGAGCGTGATCGATATCGTCTTGAACGGGACGTTCAACTGCACCCATGTTCTCGGGAAACATTGGGAAGCAAAAGAACTCCGTGGCGGGTCAATCATCAACATGGTCGCCTCGTATGCGTGGCAGGCCGGCCCCGGTGTCGCACCGAGTGCTGCAGCGAAAGCGGGGGTCTTGAACTTAACACGAACGCTCGCAGTCGAATGGGGCTATCAGTTCGGCGCGCGCGTTAACGCGATCAGTCCTGGACCGATTGAACGGACAGGCGGTGCCGAAAAACTCGTCTCCCACGTGAAAGAAGTGGAGCGCATTCGCCGTAACGTCCCACTCGGACGGTTTGGAACACCGGAAGAAATCGCGGACCTGGCTTATTGGATGGCATCAGACGAGATGCGCTATTTAAACGGGGATTGCATCTCTCTTGACGGTGGACATTGGCTCAACAAACATCCATTCTAATCAAAAGGACGACCGAGACATTTATCTCGGTCGTCCTTTTATTGATCGATTCCATCCCACTCTTCGTGAAACTGTTCTAAAAACTGCTCCATGAACGCATGACGGGACATCGCCAATTGTTGTGCTTTAGCGGTATGCATACTAGACGACAGCTTCAACAACTTATCTTGAAAATGTTGGACGGCACTCGTCTCTGCCAAATCAAGCGGCGTACCGAGAGAACCTGCGTATTGGAATGTCCTCGCAATTCCGATAGCACCAATCGCATCAAGACGGTCGGCGTCTTGCAAGATTTCGCTTTCCCGGGTCGTCGGCGTCTTTCCTTTTGAGAATGAGACCTCATCAATCACCGCCATCACTAAATTCGCTTGCTCCTCAGTGATATCAATTGAGGACAGATGCTGTTTGACGAGACCCTTCGGACGACCGAGCTTATGATCTTCCACGTCGTGTAAATATGCCGAGAGGAGGAGAACTGTCCGATTGACCGGTTCATTCTCCATTAAACGCTCCACCAATCGAACGACACGCTCAACGTGAGCGACGTCATGACCCGAAGAATCACTTGCATGAATCGTTTCGATGAACTGCTTCGTCTCTTGAATCACATTCATGATTAAATCTCGATGGTCGTATTCGGTTCAATCAAGAGACCGCGACGGTGCAGTTGGTCACAAAACGCCTGAGCATCCTGTTTAATCGGTGGAAACGTATCAAAGTGGATCGGGACGACACGTTTCGCTTGTAGCCACTGTGCCGCATCTAATGCGTCTATAGGTCCCATTGTGAAATTATCCCCGATCGGAAGGAAGGCGACATCGATTTCAAAACGTTCACCATACATCTTCATATCTGAGAAGAGACTCGTGTCTCCTGCGTGATAAAGCGTCAACCCATTCGTTTCGATGATGAATCCAGCTGGCATCCCCATGTAGACCGGCGTGTCTCCCATATCCAAACTTGAACTGTGGAAGGCTTGAGTCATCGTGACGCGGCCGAACGGGAAATCGTGTCCGCCGCCGATATTCATACCGTGTACAGAATACCCTTTCTTCTCATAGTAGCTCGCAAGCTCATGCGTCGCCACAATCGTCGCACCCGTCTCTTTCGCAATCAATTCGACATCTTCGATATGATCAAAATGAGCATGCGTGAGCAACAAATAATCGGGCCGCAGTGTAGAAGGGTCTACTTCGGTATGAGGATTACTCGTCAAGAATGGGTCAATCAACACGTTCACACCATCTATCTCAAATCCTACTGTCGCATGTCCATAATACGTGATTTTCATGTGCATTCATCCTTCCCTCGTGAGATCAGATTACAACACTTTCTCCAAGAAGCGTTTTGCCCGGTCTGTTTGCGGGTTTAACAACAGGTCAGCCGGCTTGCCCTCTTCCATGAGGATCCCTTCGTCGAGGAAGAGCACGCGGTCCGCCACTTCACGAGCGAAGCCCATTTCATGTGTGACGACGACCATCGTCATTCCCGTCTCAACCAAGCCTTTCATGACATCGAGTACTTCGTTAACCATTTCCGGGTCAAGTGCTGACGTCGGTTCATCGAACAACATGACGTTCGGTTCCATCGCCAAGGCACGAGCAATCGCGACACGTTGTTTTTGTCCACCTGAAAGTTGGCTCGGATAGGCATCGATTTTCTCAGAAAGTCCGACGCGTTCAAGTAATTTTTTCGCACGTTCGAGTGCTTCAGCTTTACTCACCTTCAACACATTGACCGGCGCATACGTCAAATTATCCAATACGCTCATATGTGGGAACAGGTTGAATTGTTGAAACACCATCCCGATATTTTGACGAGCCTTGGCGACGTTCGCACCTTTTTTCGTTAGCTCGAACCCGTCGACACTGACCGTCCCGCTCGTTGGAATCTCAAGCATGTTCAAGCAACGTAGAAATGTCGATTTACCAGACCCGGACGGTCCGATGACAGCGACCACTTCACCACGTTCGATTGTCGTCGTGATTCCTTTCAATACTTCTAAGTCACCAAATTGTTTGTATAGGTCTTTTACCTCAATCATCTTCCATCACTCTTTCTTAACCGTTTTTCAAGACGTTGTCCAAGATACGTCAAGATCATCACTATTGTAAAGTATATCACACCGGCAAATAGAAGCGGTTCGAAGTAGATTGCCTTCTGCCCACCGACGATTTGTGCGCGGCGCATGATGTCAAGCACTCCGACCGTCGAGACGAGGGCAGACTCTTTC
The DNA here is from genome assembly GCF_018617835.1 of Exiguobacterium sp. s101. Classification (NCBI taxonomy): domain Bacteria; kingdom Bacillati; phylum Bacillota; class Bacilli; order Caryophanales; genus Exiguobacterium; species Exiguobacterium sp. s101. The sequence goes on from NZ_JACSKX010000004.1 coordinate 90,941, forward strand.
GTCAACGTGATCATCTCGTTCACTAAAGCAGGCAAGATATTCTTGAATGCCTGCGGCAAGATGATGGAACGTAATTGTTTCACATAAGGGACACCGAGGGCATCCGATGCTTCCCATTGACCTTTGTCGACTGCTTGGATACCGGCACGGATGATTTCTGAAATATACGCCCCCGAGTTCAGTGAGAAGGCGATAACCGCCGACTGATAAGGTGTCGTGATATAGCCGGTCAGTTGCGGCAATCCGAAGTGGATGATGGCGAGTTGTAAGATGAGCGGTGTTCCACGAAACACGGCCGTATAAGCATGACCGAGGAAGTTAATCAAGCGGTTCGGCACAATCTTCAACGTAGCAACAACAATCCCAAGCGTGATCCCGATCAATGCCGAGACGATGACGACTTGGAACATGACTGGAATCCCTTCGAGTATGTAAGGGATAGAATCATAAATCCGACTAAAATCCATTGTAAGTTCCTCCTAAAAAAGGCTGACCGAGTTCTCTTCAGTCAGCCCCGTACGATTCATTATTCGGCTGGTGCAGCCTCTTCTTCAAACCATTTTTGTGCTAACTCGTCAATGTCTCCATTGTCGATCATCTTCTTCAACTCTTCATTGAATTGATCACGGAGCTCATCGTCTTTACGGAAGGCAGCAGCAGAACCCGCTTCTTCTTCGTCCACGATTTCAAATGTTGTCAACTCACTGTCTTGATCGAGGTATTTCTTCGCGACCGTGTCTTCAATGACCATCGCGTCAATACGTCCCGTCTTGATTTCTTGAATAATCTCAGGAATCTTGTTCAACGATACGATTTCTGCGTCTTGAATCTGGTCTTGTGCGATTCCTTCTTGAATCGAACCGAGTTGGACACCAATCTTTTTGCCTTTCAAGTCTTCAAGAGATTGAAGTGAGTCATCTTTCGATAAGATTAAGTTCACCGCAGTGAAATAAATATCCGAGAAATCAGCATTCTCTTTACGCTCTTCAGTCGGTGTCATCCCAGCCATGACGAAATCGACACGCCCTGCATTGAGTGCTCCAAGTAAACTACCAAAATCCATATCTTCAATTTTCAATTCATATCCCATGTTTTCCGCCACTTTTTTGGCAATATCGATATCAAATCCAACGATGTCGTCGCCATTCGCCGTATCGACGAACTCATATGGGAAGTAATCGGCACTCGTTCCCATGACAATGACTTTGTCATCTTCCCCATCGGTCGATGACGATCCTCCTTCGTTCTCGTCTGTCCCACATGCGACCGAAAACGCGGCTAGTCCTGCTAAACATAATGCTAGAAAACCTTTTTTCATCTCCATCTTCCTTTCGTAGTTAAATGACAATTATCAGAACTTTAAAAAAATTATGACATATGTGTCATTGCAGCTCAACTGTTTAATGACACATCAGTTGTCCAACTTGTATCTTCAACCACTATATACACATAATTATTAATTGTAAAGTATATTCATGCATTTTATTTTAAAAAAAAGAAGGTCACATCCGCTCGAAAGCGAAATATGTGACCGTTCCATTGTCGCGAGACCCGTATGGTTGAACCTGTTTAACAGAAGACATAGGGATGGCACTATACACGTGCGGATAGCGCTCCCCGTCTTCATCTAGTTCATAATGTAACAGCTGTCCTAGTCGGTTAACGTGGAGCGAGACGAGCACGATCGACTCTCCAAAAAAAGATTGTTTTACCACTTTTCCTATTTGCTGCGGTGTACAACATTTGATTGTCCCTTCGGATTGAAGTGATGGTTCATTGATTTCACCGCGTGACAGGGCAATCATATATTCTGCCTCCGTCATGATTTTGATGACTGGTTCCATATGCATTGCCCCTTTTTGCAAAAACGCAAAGGCAGGGCCTTTGCGCCGATGTGTGATTATGAGAAATAGATGTCAAACAATGTTTGCAACTGATCGACGAGTTCTTCAGCAGTAGCTGACTCGATTTCACTGCGTTCTACCATCGTCACGATGTTGCCATCCTCAAGAAGAGCAATTGACGGTGAAGACGGTGCATATCCTTCAAAATACTCCCGTGCACGGTCAGTCGCTTCACGGTCTTGACCGGCAAACACAGTAACGAAGTGGTCAGGTTTTACACCTTCCATCTTGTTCACGTACGCAGCGGCCGGACGCGCGATGCCGCCTGCACAGCCACATACCGAGTTGACGAGGACGAGTGTCTTCCCTTCTTTTTTGAGTGCCCCGTCCACCTCTTCCGGTGTCGTGAGCTCTGTGTATCCTGCAGCACGTACTTCGTTACGCGCTTGTTCGACTACATCTTGAAAATATAATTGAAAATCCATGTTGTTTCCCCTTTCGACATTCGTCTATACTCTCCTATTTTACGTCTTGTTCCACCTCGAGGACAAGTCTATCGCTCAATTCTCGTTCTAAGAACGGATCGGCATGTATCATTTGCTTGAAGGCGAGATAACGCGCTTTCGTTTCAGCGGTTGCCACGCGGTTCGTCAAGTAAGCACGAATCATAATATTTTTTGGTGTGTGTTCGAGATCGATAAATTCGAGCAGTTGTGCATCATACCCGACAAGTCCAAGCAGTTCTGCCCGAATCGAATCTGTCGCGAGGGAGGCGAACCGTTCTTTGATCAATCCATGTTGGAGCATCACGTCCAAGTTCGGTGCTTGAATTTGACGATTCAATTCTTTTTGACAACAAGGGACGCTCAAGATGACTTTCGCGCCCCAACGGACAGCACGTGCCAATGCCATATCGGTCGCCACGTCACATGCATGAAGGGTCACGACCATGTCAACAGCTGTTTCCCCTTCATATTCATTAATGTCTCCGACTAAAAACTCCAGCCGTTCATAGCCAAGATCTTTCGCGATGGATGCACACTCTTCGATGACTTCTTTCTTCAAATCGAGTCCCGTGATGTGGATGTCATACCCTTTCATCTCATGTAAGAAGTGATAGAGAGCGAACGTCAAATACGATTTGCCCGAACCGAAATCGAGAATACGGACAGTGCGATCCGTAGGTAAATGTTTGAGTGAATCCTCGATGAACTCGAGGAAGCGGTTGATTTGTTTGAACTTGTCGTACTTTTGACGCTTCACTTTCCCGTCCGCTGACTGAATGCCGAGTCGTATGAGAAACGGAACCGGCTCGTCGAGCGGGAGCACATATTGCTTTTCCCGATTGTGACTCAGTTGAACTTCTTTTTGAGCCGTCTGCTTTTCTTTTAATGTCACTTTGAACTTTTTCGATAATTGGAACTGGAGATCGGAATCTTTTAACTGAAACTGTCCTTGTCGGAACGTTTCGAGAAGCTCGATCATTTCCGATACGGCCTCATCTGGTGTCAAGTTTTTATGGTTCATCACCCGCTCATACTGATACTCGAACTGGATATGATATGCATTCCGAATCAGGACCGGTTTCAATTTGACCCGTCTTAAATCACTTGATTTTTGGCGGGGTTGACTGATGGTCGCTGACACGAGATGATTTGATTGAATAACGTCTTCGAGACGTTCTAATAATGCTGTATATTCCAATGGATTCAATCCTTTTTAAGAAATTTTGAAACATATCGTTTCACCTGTCCGTACATACTATTACACGAAGACGGCGTTACGTCAAAGGAGGACACACATATGTTTAAAAAGATTTTATCTTCAATCGGAATCGGTGCCGCAAAAGTTGATACGCGCCTGAATGAAAGCCACTGTACGCCCGGCGGGGAATTGAACGGGGTCGTCCATATCGAAGGCGGTTCTGTCGAACAATCGGTTGATAGTATCTATCTGTTTTTCAACACGTTATATAAACATGAAGTGAACGACAAAATCACACACTCGACGTTTACGATTGAAAAGATTTTATTGAATGAGGCGCCGTTTATGATTGGACCAGGGGAAGTGAAAGAAATCCAATTCACAGTCAACGTCCCGTTCAACACACCTCTTTCTGTCAGCCAATCGAAATCATGGATTGAGACGGGGCTAGATATCGCCCAAGCCGTCGATCCGAAAGATGAGGATGCGATCACCGTACAACCGAATGCGGCTCAACAAGTCATTTTAGATGCGATGGACGAGCTCGGATTCCGTTTGAAAAAAGCCGACACGGAAATGCTTCCGGCACGCCATCGTTCAGGGCGCCTCCCGATTGCACAAGAACTCGAGTATTCAGCGAACGGTTCGCGTTTCGGTCGCCAGCTAGATGAAGTAGAAATTGTGATTTTACAAGACGAGGACACGATTGAACTTCTCATTCAAGTCGACCGCAGTGTCCACGACCTCGGAAGCCTTTTCGCCGATTTGACGGGTTCAGACGAATCAACGCACCGTGTACGATATGACGTCGCACATTTATCAGTAGCCGAAGTCCGTCGCGACATCGAATCGATGATTGAACAATCGATTTAAGGAACTAGCCGACACGTCATTCATAGGAATGGCGTGTTTTTTTAGTGGGACGTTGAGTTTTTACATCCAATATCTTACAATTATTATAAGGAGTCAAATTTTCAGGAGGTGACTACATCTTGTTCGCTTTAATAATGATTGGGAGTTTCGGCCTTGCGCCATTTGCCTTACCCATTCTAGAGACTAGTTTCACTGATTCACTCGCTTTCTTCACGCTTGGTGGGCTCGAAGTGCTGATTGGTTTGATTGCGATGGTTTTAATGCGTAATCCGTCGACAAATGCCTTATCATTCCTGAAGTTCGTACCTTATCTTGTACTCTTCCTCCATTTCCCGGCCTCACTCGTTCTTCTTTGGATTTCCTCAGTCAGACATGATGGGATTCCTGCGTTTGCAATAAACTATATATTCGTATATTGGGTGCTCCTTCTCATTTTAGTTCTGATTACCAGATTAACGTACCGTGTCCATCAACGACGATTTCAGAAGGCGCTTGATTAGAAAGGATGATTCAACGTTGCATTTACTTCAGTTACTAAAAGACCGAGCAATCCCGCTTACACTATTCGCGACGTTCGTCATATTCAGTCTCGTGTTTGCGTTCGCACTCTATAAATCCAAACCACGACTCTCCAAAGGACTCGTCACAATGGGCATGTCCTTGTCGTTCCTTCTCTTACTGATCTCAGCCGCAAGCTTCGTCTTCACGGTATTCCTTGGCTATAACTCATGAAAAATGGAGGCGCCCCACTGGGAGCGCCTCCATTTTTTAATCAATATACGGTATATGTGTTCGGATCGATCGACTCGAGCGATTGTTTGATTGCTTGCAAGAACTGACCTGCGACGAGACCGTCAAGGACGCGATGGTCGACCGACATGCAAAGGTTGACCATATCGCGTGCCGCAAACATTCCATTCATCCATACCGGACGCTTCACGATCGACTCGACTGATAGGATGGCAGCTTGTGGGTAATTCAAAATCGGTGCCGACTGAATTGAGCCGAACGCACCTGTGTTGTTGATGGTGAACGTCCCGCCACGCATCTCTTCTGCCTTCAAACGGTTCTCACGCGCTCGCGTTGCCACGTCTTGAAGTGTAACAGCAAGTCCTTTGATGTTCTTCTCATCCGCTTGACGAATGACCGGTACATAAAGGGCGTTGTTTGCCGCGACGGCCACCGAAAGATGGATGTCTTGGTGAACTTTGATATGATCGCCCGCCCACTCCGAGTTCATCATCGGATATTTCTTCAATGCCTCGATCGCCGCTTTCATGAAGAACGGCATGAATGTCAATTTGACACCTTCCCGTTTCATGAACTCGTCTTTCAGTTTTGCCCGGGCGTCGACGAGATTCGTCACGTCGACTTCAATCATGAGCCATGCGTGCGGCGCCTCGTGTTTTGAGCGGACCATATTGTTCGCAATCGCTTGACGTACACCTGCTGTCGGAATGGATTCATAGCGTCCAGAAGAAGGGGATGTCGATGCGACCGGTTGCGACGGTTCGACGACAGGACGTGGTGCCTCAGTCGGAACGTCCATCTTTGTTTGTACCATCGTCTCTTGGACAGGTGCTTGTGTCGCTTTCTCAGGAGTCGATGCCGGACGTCCTTCTGATAAGTAACGAAGAATATCTTTCCGCGTGATCCGACCGCCTAAACCGCTTCCGCTCAGTTCACTCAAATCGATATCATTCTCGTTGGCGAGTCGGATGACAGCAGGTGAGTATCGACCGTTTCCACTCTGTTTTTTCGGAGTAGTGGCGACCGCTTGCTTAGAGACGGGTTCTGCAGGTGTCGTTTCTGCAATCGGTTCGGTCTTCGTCTCAACTACAGCTTCCTCCGCACTTTCAACTTCCATCGTCAATACCGGTGTCCCGACGCTGACCGTCTCCCCTTCTGGAATGAGGAATTCTTTCACGACTCCCGCACTAGTCGCCGGAATCTCGGCCGTCACTTTATCCGTCATGACTTCCGCGAGTGGTTCATACTCTTCCACACGGTCGCCCGGTTTGACGAGATAAGTCGTGATCGTGCCTTCTGTCACACTCTCCCCAAGTTGGGGCATGGTAATCGTTTGTTCCATGGAGATGCCTCCTTAAAACGCCGCGAGCTGACGCGCCCGCTCGGCAATTTTTTCTGGGGATACGATAAAGAATTTTTCCATCGGTGGTGCATACGGCATTGCCGGCACATCAGGGCCAGCCAAACGCTCAATCGGCGCATCGAGTTCGAAGAGCGCCTTCTCCGCGATAATCGCCGCTACTTCTCCGATGATACTTCCTTCTTTGTTGTCCTCTGTCACGAGTAGCACTTTACCTGTCTTCTTGACTGACTCGATGATCGCTTCTTGGTCGAGCGGGTAGACGGTACGAAGATCGAGGATGTGCGTGCTGATCCCTTCTTCTTCGAGCGTTTTCGCTGCTTCTTGTGCCATGTGTACACAGAGACCGTATGTGATGATTGTGATGTCATCGCCTTCACGTTTGACTGCCGCCTTACCGATTTCGACCGTATATTCGTCCGTCGGCAAATCTGCCTTCAAAAGACGATAGGCACGCTTATGTTCAAAGAAGAGCACCGGGTCGTTTGAACGAATCGCCTCTTTCAATAATCCTTTCGCATCGACCGGGTCTGATGGAATGACGACTTTAAGACCTGGCGTCGAACTAAACATCGCCTCGACCGATTGCGAATGATAGAGGGCCCCGTGGATCCCTCCACCAAAAGGCGCACGGATGACCATCGGACATGTCCAATCGTTATTCGAGCGGTAACGAATTTTCGCAGCTTCCGATACGATTTGGTTCACTGCTGGCATGATGAAGTCTGCAAACTGCATTTCTGCGATCGGTCGCATCCCATACATCGCAGCTCCGACACCGACACCCGCAATCGCACTCTCGGCGAGCGGTGCATCGATGACACGACCTTCCCCGTACTTCTCAATCAACCCTTGTGTGGCACGGAATACCCCGCCGCGAACGCCGACGTCTTCTCCGACGACGAAGACGTTTTCGTCGCGCTCCATTTCCTCATGAATCGCTTCATTGATCGCTTCGATAAACGTTTTCATCATTTTTCCTCCTCGTAGACGTAATCCATTGCAGATTCAGGCGCAGCGTACGGTGCCTTATCCGCATATGTCGTCGCTTCGTTCACTTCTAAATCAATCTTCTCGTCAATTTCCGAGAGCGCATCAGACGTAGCGACCTCCTCGTTAATGAGTCGTTGACGGAACAGTTTTATGCCGTCCCGTTCTTTCAATCCAGCCAATTCTTCCGCTGAGCGGTAGGCTTTGTCATCGTCATCTGATGAGTGAGGTACGAGGCGTTCCACTTCTGCTTCGATGAGTGTCGGTCCCTCTCCGCGCAGAGCACGTTCACGCGCTTCTTTCACGACCGCATAAACGGCAATCGGGTCGGTCCCGTCGACTGTCACGCCTGGCATCCCGTAACCTTTCGCCCGGTCAGATACTCTTTTACATGCCAACTGCTTCGTGAGTGGTACCGAGATTGCATATTTGTTGTTCTCACAGAATAAGATGACCGGAAGTTTGTGGACACCGGCAAAGTTTGCACCTTCGTGGAAATCTCCTTGGTTGGAAGACCCTTCACCGAACGAGACAAACGTGACGAGCTCTTCTTTTTTCATCTTCGCTGCGAGTGCGATTCCGACAGCATGAGGGACTTGTGTCGTGACCGGAGATGAACCCGTCACGATGCGATGCTCTTTCGAGCCGAAGTGTCCAGGCATCTGACGACCGCCCGAGTTCGGATCTTCCGCTTTCGCGAACGCCGACAGCATCAAGTCTCTTGAAGTTTGACCGAAGTGTAGGACGACCGCCACATCACGATAGTAAGGGAGGACATAGTCGATTCCTTTTTCGAGTGCGAACGCCGCCCCGACCTGCGCTGCCTCTTGACCTTGACACGAAACGACGAACGGGATTTTCCCGGCGCGGTTCAACTTCCACATCCGTTCATCAATTTTACGCGCACGCACCATCGTTTCGTACATCGCCAATAAATCTTGTTTTGTTAAGCCGAGCTCTTCATATGAGTTTACAGTCATCTGTTCCATCCTTGTTCCTCCTTAGGCGTGAATCGGTAATCCATCGACGGCGAGCGCCGCTTCCTGGAAGGCCTCACTTAGTGCAGGGTGTGGGTGAACGAGTTGCCCCATTTCCCAAGCGGTCGCGTTCAAGACGAGTGCGAGCCCGCCTTCAGTGATGAGTTCAGTCGCTTTCGGTCCGACGATATGGACACCGAGCAGGTCATCTGTCTCTTTGTCCGAAACGAGTTTGACGAATCCGTCGGCTTGCCCTTCAATGCGCGCTTTCCCGAGGCCGTTGAAGCGATACGTCCCTGTCTTCACGTCATGTCCCGCATCTTTTGCTGCTTCTTCTGTCAGACCGACCGAGGCGACTTCAGGGACACTGTATACACAGCGTGGGATGAGCATATAATCGAGTGGTGTCGGCTCAAGACCAAGAATCGTCTCGACGGCCTTCACTCCTTCTGCTGAAGCGACGTGGGCGAGTTGTAGCTTCCCGATACAGTCACCGATTGCGAAGATATGACGTTCTTTCGTCCGATACTGGCTATCGACTTGAATGATCCCGTTCTCGACGACGATGGACGTATTTTGTAGCCCCAGGTCTTCTGTATTAGCGACACGACCCACTGAGACGAGGACACAGTCAACGTTCAACATGTCTTCCCCAACAGCAAGCTCCACCGCTTCTTCATGAATCAATGTCCGTTCCGCATCGACTGTCACACTTTTCTTCACACGAACACCGCGCTTCTTCAATAACCGCTCCACTTCACGAGAGACCGCCTTGTCCTCGAGCGGGAGTAAACGATCGCCTACTTCAATCAACGTCACATTCACATCCAAATCGACGAGCATCGATGCCCATTCGACTCCGATCACACCGCCACCGACAATCGCAATCGATTCAGGTAGTGTCTCGAAATTGAGCAAGTCGTCTGAGTTTAAAATACGCTCGTGATCGAACGGTAACCCAGGAAGCTCACGTGGAATCGATCCTGTGGCGATAATCAATTGGTTCGGCAAGATGAGCTCCGACTCACCGCTTTCATCTTCAACCGATACGGTCCCTGGTTGTGGTGAGAAGATACTTGGTCCAAGAATGGAGGCTTTCCCCCGAAACACTTCAATCTTTCCTTGTTTCATCAAATGCTCGATTCCCTTTTCTAGGCCAGCGACGAGATCGCGCTTATACGTTTGGGCCCGTTCCATGTTGAACGTCACGTCTCCCGTTTCCACACCATACGTCGCACTCTGTTTCGCCGTTTGATAAACGTGTGCCGCTTTTAAGAGCGCCTTCGTCGGGATGCATCCTCTATGTAAGCAGGTTCCGCCTAACTTCTTCGCCTCGACGATTGCGACAGATTTTCCTGCCTGGGCCGCTTTAATCGCGGCCACATATCCTCCTGGTCCTCCACCGATGACGACAACATCAAATTCTTGTGCCATGTGTATCCCCCTCATAAACTCGTGCGGTCTCTTCCTTCTCGATGATGCGAAGCGCACCTTCAGCCAACGCTTTTAGTTCATCTTCACCCGGATAAATATGTACCGGCGCGAGATAAGTGACACGCTCCTTAATCTTGTCAGTCAGCCAGTCGGAATATGCGATCCCGCCCGTCAGTAAGATGGCATCTACACGACCACATAATGTCGCCCCATGTTTAGAAATCTCTTGAGCGACGCGATAAGCCATCGTCTCATACAAAAGTCTCGCCTCATCGTCACCTGTTTCTAAGCGTTGTTCAATCTCAATCGCATCGTATGTTCCGAGGTGAGCGAACAGTCCGCCCTGACCAACAATTTTCTTCTTCATTTCCGATTCTTTATACCTGGTACTATAACATAGTTCTACTACCTGTCCAACAGGAATTGAACCAGCACGCTCTGGTGCAAGCGGACCGTCCCCGTCCAGTCCATTGTTCACATCAATGACGCGGCCAGCCACATGTGCACCGACAGTGATTCCGCCACCGAGATGCGCAACAATGAGATTCAGATCGTTGTAATCGCTTCCAATTTCAGATGCGAATCGCTTCGCAACGGCCTTTTGGTTAAGAGCATGGAAAATACTCCGACGATCAATCTCTGATATACCCGTCTTACGGGCCAACTCATGCATCTCATCGACGACGACTGGATCGACAATGAAACTCGGGACTCCTTCGTGCTCACCAATTTTAGAAGCAATCAATCCACCAAGGTTGGATGCGTGCATACCGAAACGACCGCTCGTCAAATCCTCACGCATGAGTTCATTGACGGTATATGTTCCCGATGTCATTGGCGCAAGTAAGCCACCACGACCGACGACCGCGGTCAAATCGTTGACCGCGATGCCAGTCTCTTCTAACAAGGCACGTACTTCTTGCTCACGATGAGGCAATTGCTCCGGAAGAGTGAGGCCGGTCACGTCAATCTCATGACGAACCGTGCGAGTCATCACTTCTTCCTTCCCATCAAACAATCCAACTTTCGTCGAGGTCGACCCTGGGTTGATTGCAAGAATTAGCCGTTTCGTCATCTTAGCGTCTCCCTAGAATGCTTTTTTCGACTTTTAGGAATTGACTGCGTGAACGCGACATCATCTGAATACGTTCTTCAGCCATCTTATCGGCCGCGACGTGTGTCGGTACACCGTCACGTTCTGCGATTTCAAAGACGCGCATCATGTTGTCATAAATGAGTTCGACTTTTTTCATCGCGCGTTCTCGGTTGTATCCTTCGAGTTCGTCGGCGACGTTGATGACACCTCCAGCGTTGATGACGAAATCTGGTGAATAGAGGATACCGTTCTCGTCGAGCACATCACCGTGACGATCTTCTGCCAATTGGTTGTTCGCAGCACCTGCGACGATTTGAGCTTTTAACTGTGGAATCGTTTGATCGTTGATGACCGCACCGAGTGCACATGGGGCAAAAATGTCACATTCGACAGAGTAAATTTCATCCGGCTTGACGACAGTCGCACCAAAGTCAGTCTCCGCACGTTTGAGTGCTTCCTCGTTAATATCTGTCACGATCAAATGCGCACCTTCTTCGTGGAGGTGGCGGCATAAATTATAGGCGACGTTTCCGACACCTTGTACAGCAACCGTCTTCCCAGCGAGCGAGTCGGTACCAAACTTCCATTTAGCAGCCGCTTTCATCCCACGATACACACCGTATGCTGTTACAGGTGAAGGGTTACCACTCGAGCCGAATGCTGGGCTAACGCCTGTTACGTAGTCTGTCTCCATATGAATGAAATCCATATCTGAAACTGTCGTGTTGACATCTTCAGCCGTGATGTAGCGTCCGCTAAGTGACTGTACGTAACGACCGAACGCACGGAAGAGCGCTTCTGACTTATCCGTCTTCGCATTTCCGATGATGACAGCTTTTCCGCCTCCAAGGTTGAGACCGGCTGCCGCATTTTTATACGTCATTCCTTTTGCAAGGCGCAAGACGTCTGTGAGTGCTTCTTGTTCTGATTCATAGTTCCACATGCGAAGTCCACCGAGCGCTGGACCGAGTGTCGTATCGTGAATCGCGATGATTGCTTTTAGTCCTGAAGTTTGGTCCTGACAAAATACGATTTGTTCATAGTCCTCAGATTGTAAAACATCAAAAATACGGAAGCGTGGTTCTGTGTTTGTTTCCATCATGGTTAATTCCTCCTATTAAATATGATTAATTTTTGGCATGTAACAAAGCGAATGCGAGTGAATATAGTTTCGCTTCTGCAGTATCGGCACGACTCGTCAACACGACAGGGGCTGATGCGCCGACGACAATCGCCGCTACGCTCGCCTCTGCAAAATACATGATTGATTTATAAAGGACGTTGCCGACCTCTATGTATGGTACGACTAATAAGTCAGCTTTACCGGCTACTTCACTGTTGATTCCTTTTTGCTTGGCCGCAATCATATCGACCGCATTATCGAGTGCGAGTGGTCCGTCTACGATACAGCCTTTGATTTGACCCCTACGATTCATTTGACTGAGTAACGCGGCATCGAGTGTCGCATTCATCTGTGGATTGACAACTTCGACCGCTCCGATTGCTGCAACTTTTGGTGATGCGTAACCAATGTCATGCATCGCCTCGACAGCATTGTGGATGATTTCAACTTTTTCTTCAAGCGTCGGCGCAATATGAATCGCAGCATCAGTCACACCGATCAGCTTCTCTCGATTCGGAATTTGAAATAAAGCCACATGACTGAGCGTTCGTTTCGTCCGAAGACCAGCCTCTCGATTGAGGACGGCTTTCATGAAAGTAGATGTCGACACCATTCCTTTCATGAGTACATCCGCTTCTTTGTTTTTCACGGCTAGCGCGGCGCGGCGTGCAATCTCTACATCACCTTTCGCATGTAAAATATCGACGTTTGACTCATCGATCTCATGCTGCTCACATAACTTCCGGATTTCTCTAGCTTCGCCGAACAAAATGAAGCGAGACAAGCCATGATCCGTAGCAAGTTTTACGGCCCGAATAACTTCTTCGTCCGCTGCACCCGCAATGGACACGGTACAACCTTCTAGTTGTTTCGCGTTCGTCAGCATCCGTTCAAAATTCATCATTGTCCCCCCTTGACCTCTACACTATATCATAAGCAAGTTTAATTCCAAAAATGTAAGCGCTTTATAATGCGGGTGACCATGCATATTGATGCTTACCATGCAGAAATATTCATGCAGATTAATGCGTGGTGTCTAGTTTGTTATATAATGTTCGAATCGAAATCTTTAATCGGCGGGCTGCTTCTGATTTGTTCCCACCGGCTTCTTCAATCGTTCGTTCAATCAAATCTCGCTCATATTTCGCTACGGCCTCATGGAATGTCCCGGACTCAACTACTTTTTGACTTGTAGACCGATTTGATAATTGTAAGTGGTGAGGCGCGATCCACTGGTCGGTGCTCGCCATGTAAATCATCGCCCGCCCAATCACGTTCTCAAGTTCTCGGACGTTCCCTTTCCAATGCTGACTTTTCAGTAGAATCAACGCATCTTCGTCTACCCCACGTACACTACGACCATATTCCTGATTCAACTTCCGTACGATTCGGTCACACAGTGCTTCGAGTTCATTCAACCGTTCACGTAAAGGTGGTATGTGGATTGGCATACGATTGATCCGGTAATACAAATCTTCACGGAAGGACCCATCCCCCACTTTTTGCTCAAGATCGGCATTCGTTGCGGCAATGATGCGGACATCGATTGGGATCGCCGTTGTCCCTCCAACTCGCACGATTTCATTTTCCTGTAGGACACGTAACAGTTTCACTTGGACATCGAGCGGCAATTCACCAATTTCGTCTAAAAAGAGTGAACCACCGTCCGCTTCCTCGAAATAACCCGTTTTCCCGCCTCGTTTGGCACCGCTGAACGCGCCATCCTCATAGCCGAACAACTCACTCTCAAGAAGCGTTGGCGAGATGGCGGCACAGTTGACCCGAATGAACTTCTTATATTTCCGGGGGGACTCCCCGTGAATGGCATGGGCGAACAATTCTTTCCCAGTTCCCGATTCTCCACGAATCAATACTGTCACAGGGGTCACCGCAGCAAGTTTTGCCTGCTCAATGACAAATCGCATCGCATCACTCGTCGCGATGATATCGGCAAACTGATACTTCGCCTCTAGATTCCGAATGCGTGTTTTCGCTTCCTGTAATTCATCTCGAAGCGCACGGATTTGAGACACATCTCGGATGACCCCGACCGAGCCGCGTAATTTACCTTCCACGATGATTGGTTCCGCGTTCACGAGAATGTCCCGTCGAGTCGCACCGATTTGCATTCTGATGTCCCTGACGCCTTGTCCGGTAGACAATACTTTCAAATGGACACTTTCTTGCATTCCAATGTCAGCCGTTGCCGGCTTATCGACAACGTCTTCTTTTTTAAATCCCGTCAAACGAGTGTATGATGGGTTGATCAATATCGTGTTCCCATGATGGTCGGCTACCGAAATGGCTTCACTCGTACATTCAATGATTGCTTCAAGCATTTGTTGATTCTGCTTCAACCGCTCGACAACGATACGAATAAACTCTCCTGGTAACACGACCGCCTCTTTAAAATGGTCTTTCAACTCTTCGAACGTTTGATGCTGTCCGGTTGTTTCGATGACAAAGTCTAGCTTAGCTTCAGCATATTTTGTCCAATCATCTGTCACAGCGATGCCGTAACTTTTCGCAAGAGCGATTCCTTCAGCCGATACATCAGAGTCAACGACTGCCACAATAGTCGCAAGTGGTGAATCCATCAACATATGAAGGACCTCTGACCCGCCTTTTCCGGCCCCGACAATCATCAATCGTTTATTCATACTTATTCCCCCATCATCTCTCTTCTCTTCTTCATGCTACTGAATCCTATGTTGATTCGCAAGTCGCCTAAAAATAGACAGTGTCGAGCGAAATGATTTCTGTTAAAATAATGTATGGTAAAGGAGGAGATTGCATGCGTTTCATCGCACTTCTAATCTTAATCATCCCCGGACTACTAGGTGTCTACGGAATCAAATTGCTCCGCGACAGCTTCTTTTTGAAGACGAGCACACCCTTCACATGGATTGATTCACTCGCTGCCGCCTCTATGTTGCAGGGGACCTTTGGACTTCTGCTCGCCATGGGTGGGATCGGATTTGTAGCTGGCTATATTTTTAACCGCGACAAGAAATCAGGAAAAGTTCAACGATTCGACTCATAAGTACACAAAAAAAAGGTTCCCTAACTTGACTTCATTTCAAGTGCGGAACCTTTTATTCGTATTGAATTGTGATCACTACGGATGATCTCCTTTCTAACTACTTTGCTTGCTTTGACATGATATCCAACGTCTTCTTAATGAAGAAGTATGAAAGAATTTTAGTAACTGCCGTCTTGCGTGAACGGAACGCTTCCATTCGAGTTACTAACTTTTTGATTATCGGATCATGTCCAACCATCCATTGTGAAGTCGAGCGCTTGCCATAAACTGTTCAACGGTTGACAACACTCCTTTTGGTTAACTGAACGATTCGTTTTCCCTATACCAACCCCTAGCTTCGAGCTGATGATAGAATCGCCTCGCAAATGAGCGACTGTCGCGACCTCACGTCGGGACATTAACGACTTGAGGTGTCGTCCCCACCTCTGAGCTATAATCGGATAGCGAACCGAGATGATTATATTTCTTCAAACATGCTCCGGAACAAGTTTGAAAAGCGTTCATCTGACGCTTGTCCAAGTAACTTGGTACACATTTATTATAACAAAGAACGAGTATTTTGCAAGCGCTTTCTTTCTTAAACTGAATAAAAAAGGACTAAGCCGATCATGACTCAGTCCAAATCGAGTTTTTAATTGTTCTTAAACGATAAATACGTGACGAAGTAAGAGATGAACTCCGAGTTTTTCGGGCTTCGCTCACGCTCCGGTCGTCCTTCAAACATTTCATGGTCCTGCATCCCGTTACCCCAGGCCGTCTTAATCGCGTGGCGCATAGCCCGCTCCACACGCGACGAAGTCGTCTCATGTTCTTTCGCAACCATTGGATATAACTCTTTCGTGATTAGACCGAGCAAGTCTTGACGCTCCTTCACATAGATGACCGCTTGACGGATGTACTTGAATCCTTTGATTCGTGGAGAAATGCCCATTTGTTGCAGTAAGAGTGAAATCTCGATCTCTTCGGGTGTCATCCCTTCAAACTCCCGATTCGTCCCATCCGACAATTCTCGAATCTTCGTTAACAACTGTTGGATATTGAATGGCTTGACGAGAAAATAAGAGGCACCGAGTTGAACCGCTTGTTTCGTCACTTCATCTTTCCCGAACGCACTGAGCATGATCACTTCCGGCTTCTCGTCACCGAACTCTTCATTAAGACGTTGCAATACTCCAATTCCATCCAAATGCGGCATGATAATATCGAGTAAGAGTACATCCGGTTGGTGTGTCTTGACGACATCCAAGCACGTTTCACCATCGTGCGCCGTTCCCACGACACGAAGATCAGGCTCAGATTCTAGTTGTCGGCTCAACAAATCGACGATTTCTCGATTGTCGTCCGCAATACATAATGTAATCACTTATGACACTCCTTTGATGAACTTCTGTTTTACTTGCTGTGACATCTCAAGTAACTCTTCAACGTGTTGTTTCGTCAAGTTCGTCATTTGAGCTCCAGCAATCATTCGACCCAATTCGTCGATTCGGCTCTCATGATTGAGAGAGTCGACATTCGTTTTCGTTCGGTCATCCGTTTCTGTTTTCGTAATGTAAAGGTGTTGATCTGCCATCGCGGCGACTTGTGCCAAGTGAGTGATACACAGCACCTGTGACCCGACAGATAGACGGAAAATCTTCTCCCCCATCGCTTGGGCGACACGGCCGGACACACCTGTATCGACTTCATCAAAAATAATCGAGGCCACTCCGACGGTTCTCGAAAAGATGGACTTGAGTGCGAGCATAACGCGGGAAAGCTCACCGCCTGAAGCGACTTTCGCAAGCGGTTTAAACGGTTCACCGACATTTGTCATCATGTAAAACTCTACATCATCTAATCCGTCTTGTTTTAGAGACGTTGAGCGGAAACGAACTTCAAATGCTGTTTTTTCCATGTACAGTTCTTTTAATTCACGATGTATCGCCTGCTCCAGCGACTTTGCTGCAACTTTGCGGGCTGTAGACAGTTTTATTCCAGTCTCTTTTGCAGCCTTCTCTAATCGAACAAGCACATCTGACAACGTCTGCAAATGTTCTTCTCGATTCGTCATCGATTTAAGTTCCTCGGAAGCTCGTTCCCCATATGCGATGACTTCTTCGATTGTCGTTCCATACTTTCGTTTTAGCTGCTGGAAAAGGGCTAATCTCGACTCGATCTCATCCAATCGAATCGGATCAAACTCTAGCGAATCTAATTGATCGCGCAATTGAAATTTCGCGTCTTCTAGCAGATAGTATGCGTTGGAGATTGTCTCGGATACAGAAGCAAGAGAGGTGGAAAGCTGTGATGCCTCGCCCATTTCACGCATCGCAACGCCAATTTGGTCAAGTCCGTTCGAGTCCTCGGCAACCGCCTCATAAGAAAGACGGATATGTTGATGGATGCGCTCAAAGTTGGCTAATTCATCACGTTCTTCCGTCAGCGCCTGTTCTTCACCCGGCTTTAATTCTGCCGCCTCGATCTCTTTTGTCTGGAACGACAACAAATCCATCCGCTGCGCGAGTTCTTGCTCACTTTGGCTGAGGCGCTTCAGTTCATCGGCGATTTTTTTCCAAGCTGCATATGCTGCTTGATATTCCTCTAATAGAGGGCCTACTTCCTTCTCGGCAAAGTGATCGAGAATTCCTAAGTGAAATTCCGCTTCCATCAGATGTTGATGCTCATGTTGCCCATGAATATCGACGAGAAGTCGCCCGAATTCACGCAACGTCGAGAGCGTCATCATTTTCCCGTTCACCCGACAGACACTTTTTCCACTACTATGTAAGTCTCGACGTAGTATGACAGTCCCGTCCTCAACATCAATTCCATATTGATTGGCCGCTTCAATGACGGGATGATTTGGTTCAATCATGAATAACCCTTCGATTTCGGCCTTGTCCTGACCGTAGCGAACAAACTCACTAGAGCCTCGTCCTCCAACAAGCAACCCAATCGCATCTAACAAAATTGATTTACCGGCACCCGTTTCACCCGTGAGAACGGTCATACCTCGATTAAACGTAATGTTTAACTCGTCGATAATCGCAAACTGTTTGATTGATAGTTCTGCTAACATACGTACTTTCACCTCATAACATTCCGATTAATCGATCGATAATCTGCTTCGCTTTATCTTCATCGCGCGCAATCATTAAAATCGTATCGTCGCCACAAACCGTCCCAATCAATTCATCCCATGACAAATGGTCGATTAAGACGCCGATTGCATCAGCATTTCCCGGAAGCACTTTCATGACGACCAAATTTTGAGCAGAATCGACCGAGACGAAGCTGTCGCTAAGGATTCGCTTCATTTTACCGTATGGGTTAAAGCGCTGATCCGCAGGCAAGCTGTATTTATATCGTCCGTCGTTTAACGGCACTTTGACTAAATGTAACTCCTTAATATCCCGAGACACAGTTGCCTGTGTGACCGGATATCCGGAGCGACGTAGTTCATCTACCAGTTCATCTTGCGTTTCGATTTCACGATTCGTCACGATGTCTCGAATTTTAATCAATCGCTGTCCTTTGTTCATAAGCGCTGACACCTCATTTTTCGTTTCACATACACATTATCATTCTAAAGTATTGTCGAAAAAAGGTCTAGCATTCCAGTGGGTATTTCCACCATTCCCCATCTCTTCTTCATCGATAAGAAAAAGCTACAGACAAATCTGTCTGTAGCCATTGCTTATCCCTTTAGTTTGGTACGTGCCGCATCCACCACGTCTTCGACTCGTAGGGATGGTTCGACTCCACCTATCCCCGTATAACGGGCGAATAAGAGGAATTCAATATTTCCGTCTCCACCCGTGATTGGGGAGTAATCCAATCCTTCGACGAAGAACCCTTCCGATGCAAAATAGTGAACCATATCGCTCGCCACACGCTCATGTACGTCACGGTCTCGTACAATCCCTTTTTTCCCGACATCGGCTTTACCGGCTTCAAATTGAGGTTTAACGAGTGCCATAACGACACCGTCCTGCTTTAAAATAGTTTTGAGCGGCGGCACCATAAGGCGTAGTGAGATGAACGAGACATCAATCGTCGCAAAGTCTGGTTTGATCGGGAATTGATCGGCCGTCGCATGACGAAAATTCATCCGTTCCATGACGACAACGCGATCATCGCTCCGAAGTTTCCAGGCAAGCTGGTTGTACCCGACATCGACCGCATACATTTGGCTCGCACCGTTTTGAAGCGCACAGTCAGTAAACCCTCCCGTTGAAGACCCGATGTCGATTCCGACACGTCCGTTTACGTCAAACGGGAATACTTCGAGCGCTTTCTCGAGCTTCAAGCCCCCCCGGCCGACATACGGTAGGGCTTGTCCCTTCAGTTCGAGAGGGATATCATCAAACACTTTATCGCCCGCCTTGTCTAGGCGTTCGGTCCCACTATAGACGAGACCGGCCATGACAGACCGCTTCGCCTTTTCTCGTGTTTCAGCGAGTCCACGTTCGACGAGCAATACATCTAATCTAGTTTTCGTTCTTTTTTCCATAATCCCTCACACATTCTGTCGATTTGTTTCCATGACGAAGCGTTCAATCGATTCCGCCATTTGGATAGGTCGAAGTCCAATCTCTTCTAAGAGTTGGTTGACCCCTCCATGTTCGATATAGCGATCCGGAATACCGAGACGTTGAATCCGCGGGAAAGTTCCAGCTTCATTCGCATGCTCTAACACACTACTTCCAAAACCACCGGCAAGTGCCGCTTCTTCGAGTGTCACGAGCGGGATGCCTTCTGCATATAATGAAGCAAGCATGGCCTCATCGAGCGGTTTAATCGTA
The DNA here is from genome assembly GCF_018617835.1 of Exiguobacterium sp. s101. NCBI lineage: Bacteria > Bacillati > Bacillota > Bacilli > Caryophanales > Exiguobacterium > Exiguobacterium sp. s101. Next base: position 110,922 of record NZ_JACSKX010000004.1, read on the forward strand.
CGGCAGTTGATGACCCGAACGCTGAGCGTGCCTTCTAACAAAGACCGTACTTCAAGAGCGTCTTGAACTTGTGGACCGAACGTCAAAATCGCGACATCTGTTCCTTCCGCCTCGACTTCCCAATCATCAAGTGAAATCTCCTGAAGCGTGTCACTCATCGGAACACCGATTCCTTCACCACGTGGGAACCGAATCGCAATCGGCCCGCCATCGTAACGAAGAGCAGAATAAACGAGTCGTTGTAACTCTTCTTCGTCTTTAGCCATCAAGATGCGAATGTTTGGGACATGACGCATAAAGGCGATGTCAAACACACCTTGGTGCGTCTCTCCATCCGCCCCTACGAGTCCGGACCGGTCAATCGTGAACACGACGTTCAGGTTTTGACGACAAATGTCATGGACGAGTTGGTCATACGCACGTTGGAAGAACGTCGAATAAATCGAGACGACGGGTTTTAATCCTTGTGTCGCTTGTCCACCAGCGAGCGTGACCGCGTGCTGCTCAGCGATCCCGACATCAAACATGCGTTCCGGGAATTTTTTAGTGAAGCAGTCAAGTTTTGATCCGACGCTCATTGCCGGCGTGATCAACGTGACCCGTTCATCAGACTCCGCAACTTTCGTAATCGTTTCAGCGACCACTTTCGAATAACTTGGTCCTTTCGGCTTCCCTTTGATGACTTCACCAGACTCAATCTTATATGGCCCAAGCCCGTGCCACGTTCCGATACCATCTAGTTCTGCCGGACGGTAACCTTTGCCTTTTTTCGTGATGACATGAACGAGAACCGGACCATCGATCTTCTTCGCATACTCGAGCGTCTCGAGCAAATCTTTCAAATCGTGTCCGTCTGTCGGGCCGAAGTAAGTAAACCCGAGTTCTTCAAAGAAAGTGCCCGGAATAAGTGCAGACTTCAATAAATCCTTCACCCGTTCCCCACTTCGTTCAAGCGAGTTGCCAACGAGAGGAATGTGCTTAATGATGGATTCCATTTCTTCACGCGCATGCTTCAGTTTTCGTGATGCACGAATACGTCCGAGCATGTTGTGCATGGCACCGACGTTCGGTGCAATCGACATCTCATTGTCGTTCAGGATGACGATGACATTTTGCTTTTCGGCACCAATGTGATTCAGCGCTTCAAGTGCCATTCCCCCAGTCAGCGCACCATCCCCGATGATGGCAATGGCACGATCGTTTGCGCGACCTTTCAACTCGTTTGCGATTGCAATCCCCATCGCTGCCGAAAGTGATGTCGAACTGTGGCCTGTTTCCCAAACGTCATGTTCGCTCTCACAACGTTTCGGGAAACCGCATAATCCATTGTACTGTCGCAGGGTATCAAACTGATCCGTACGTCCTGTCAAAATTTTATGAACGTACGCCTGATGACCGACGTCCCATACAAGTTGGTCTTTCGGACTGTCAAATACACGGTGCAAGGCAAGCGTCAACTCTACAACACCTAAGTTTGGCGCCAAATGCCCTCCCGTCACTGCCAATTTTTCAATCAAGAATCGTCTAATGTCAGAACCGAGAAATTCGAGTTCGGTTACAGACAACCTTTTCAGGAATGACGGGTCTTGAATGGATGTCAAGTCCATAATGACCATCCTTTCTCCTCACATTTTACTGATTCGTACCTTACATTTTACAAGAATGTGACGGTAGATGCCACACATTCCCCAAAACAAAGGTGACACGATGTGCTCATCGTGTCACCGAGGTCAATAATTTCGTTTCACTACAAACGTCAACAGGTCAACAAGTAACGGTGCTTGAACCGAAAGTGACTGGATTGCAAAGGTCGCCGCATCTACCTCTGCATCAAGTGCACGCTTCGCCCCATCTAGTCCGAGTAATTTCGGATAAGTCGTTTTTTCATTCTCTTCATCCGAGCCGACGCGTTTCCCGATTGCCTGTTCGTCCCCGATGACATCTAAAATATCATCTTGAATCTGAAAGGCAATACCTAGATGGCGGCCGAACTGTTTGAGTTGAAGCCGGTCTTCTTTAGACACACCTGCAAGAATACTACCTGCTTCAAGTGCATAGACGAGCAGTGCTCCCGTCTTCCGTTCATGAATCGACTGAAGTTCCTGAAGCGTGACATCATCCCGCTTTTCAGCGAGCATATCATCTAATTGTCCACCGACCATGCCCGCACTTCCGGCGGCAAGTCCGAAAGCGCGAATAATCTCGACGATTGCTTCCGCAGGGAGGTTCGCTTCCGAAAGGATGCGAAACGCATCGGTTAATAGCGCGTCCCCCGCCAAAATGGCAGTCGCCTCATCAAACTGACGATGGTTCGTCAGACGACCGCGCCGAAGGTCGTCATCATCCATTGCTGGCAAGTCGTCATGAATGAGTGAGTATGTATGAACCATCTCGAGTGTCGAAGCGATTTCCCGCCCGCGCTCGATTGCAATGCCATACGTTTCAAGAACTGCATAAACGAGCGCAGGACGGATTCGCTTCCCTCCCGCCTCTAATGAATACGACATCGCATCACGGAGTCTAGTCGGCATGTCACTTGATTCGATAAGTTCCTGCATCGTTTCTTCAACAGCCAACTTCCACTTGTTCAAATCATCGGTACGATTCATGAGGGGCCTCCTTTTTCACGAAGGGTACCATCGAGTTCCAGGATTTCGTCCATCTTTTTCTCGGCTGCCGAGAGTTTTGTCTGACACAAAGCAGACAAGCGGACACCTTCTTCATAGAGCGTCATGGCTTCCTCTAGCGGCACATCACCGGTTTCGAGCTGAGCGACGATCTGTTCGAGTCGCTCTAGCGCGGCTTCAAACGTCTGTTCTTTTTTTGTCACCGACAACCCTCTCCTTCACTTCAGCGACTGCATGACCGTCCCGAAAACGAATCGAGATGTCTCCATCGCGTAATTGTTTCACATTTTGCACATATGCACCGTCTTGCTCAATGAACGCATAGCCACGTGATAAGACAGCAAGCGGGCTGACCGAATGCAGTCGTCCCACCTGTTGGGCAAACTGTTGTTTTGACTGTTCTAACGGTTTTGTACGACGGAGTCGAGCGGTCATTTGATTGACCTCTTCACCCTGCTGTGTCAACGTTTTTGAAAACCGTTTCAAATCAAGCTGTTGTGAGACTTGATGAAGTTGATGCGTGGCTTGGGTTAGATGGCGTCTCATCCCTTGTTCGAGTCGGATTTCAGATTGCGCGAATCGTTCACGTTTTTGTGAAATGGTATAACGCGGCGATCTTAACCCATAGCTGTTGACCATTCGATTGACTCTGCTCCGCAGATCATCGAGTTGGTTCGAAACCGATTTGTGCAAATGCACGTGAAGGCGCTCCACATCTTTACGTTGCGCATCAATCATTGCTGTAGCGAGTTCTGCTGCAGCCGTTGGAGTAGCTGCTCTTACATCTGCGACAAAGTCGGAAAGTGTATAGTCCGTTTCATGACCGACAGCAGAAATGATCGGAATCGTGGACGAATAAATCGCCTCCACCACAACATCCTCATTAAATGCCCACAGTTCTTCGATGGAACCGCCACCTCGTCCGACAATCAGTACATCACAATCAGTGCGCTCATTCATCCATTGAATGGCAGATGCAACTTGCGGGGCTGCCATCTCACCTTGCACGGCAACCGGAGCGAACGTAATGGCCACGTGAGGTGCACGACGTCGAAGGGTTGTCGCGATATCGTGGAGTGCAGCACCTTTAGGAGACGTCACAATCCCGATTCGCTCTGGAAATGTGGGTAGTGCTTGCTTGCTTTCCGAATCGAACCAACCCTTTTCCTCGAGTTCACGCTTTCTCGCCTCATACCGCTCAAACAACAGACCAACGCCATCTTGACGCATCAATTCGACATACAGCTGAACATCACCCGTCGCCTCATACATTGTCACTCTCGAGACAGCGATAACTTTCATCCCGTCTTTCGGTTCAAATTGAAGTTGTTTGGCATCACGAGAAAACATGACGGCTTTCATACGAGACGCGTCATCCTTCAACGTGAAATAACAATGACCCGAGGAATATCGTTTAAAATTTGAGATTTCACCGATGACTGCGACTTGTCGAAGCAATATATCATCATCGAGTTGTCGCTTCACATACCGAACGACCTCTGAAACCGGAAGGGGGTTAGCCACGTGATGCAACCTCGATCGTATTATGCATGAGCATCGTAATAGTCATCGGACCGACACCACCTGGAACAGGCGTGATCGCACTCGCCTTTTCTTTCACGGCCGTGTAATCCACGTCCCCGACGAGGCGACCTTCGACCCGGTTGACACCGACATCGATGACGACTGCCCCTGGTTTGACCATATCTGCAGTGACGAGACTTGCGCGCCCTACCGCGACAATCAAAATATCGGCCTGCCGCGTCATCGCACCGAGATCAGCCGTTTTTGAGTGACAATATGTGACCGTAGCAGATTCATTCAAAAACAACATCCCGACCGGTTTGCCGACGATTTGACTGCGACCGACGACGACAACGTGTTTTCCGGAAATCTCGGTTTGTGTCTTCGCGAGATGTAAGATGCCGTGAGGCGTACATGGGAGCAATGTGTCTAGACCGAGCATCATCTTCCCGACGTTCTCGGGATGGAATCCGTCTACATCCTTTTTAGGAGAGATGCGCATGATGACTCGCGACTCGTCGATGTGTTTCGGTAAAGGGAGCTGCACGAGAATACCATGGACTTCCTCATCCTCATTCATCAAGTCAATCAAGTTGAGCAATTCTGTTTCGCTAATTGTTTCATCAAAACGGAGCACTTGAGAATCGATTCCGATTTCCTCTGCCGCCCGTTCCTTCCCGCGTACATAGCTATGACTTGCTGGGTCATCCCCAATCAACACTACTTTCAATTTCGGTACGATGCCGCGTGCACGAAGTTCCGTTACACGCTCTTTTAACGTTGCTCGATATGATGCTGCCACTTGTTTCCCGTCGATCACTACTGCCATCTCTCATCCCCCGCTGTCTTTAGGTTTTTCTGTAGTTGGTCTGGTGTCTTATCTCTATTTTTTAGTCTTCTTTAATGATATTGCCGAGTACGCCATTCACAAGTTTACCGGCCTCTTCATCCGCGAACGATTTCGCGAGTTCGACCGCTTCGTTAATTGTGACGTTCTCTGGAATCGTTTCGACATATAACAATTCATACGTTGCCATTCGTAGAATCGTACGCTCGACATTTCCAAGACGATCCAAGCGCCAGTTTTTTAAGTTTTCGACGAGTAAGGCGTCGATATCCTCAATATGTTCTAGCGTCCCTGTGACGAGTTGTTCGTAAAACGGATCAGATTCCTCTCCATCCAATGTGAACTCGATTGCTTCATCAACCTCTAATTTTGATACTTCGATTTGAAAAAGCGTTTGAATCGCTTTCTCTCGTGCTTCATGACGTTTCATTCAGTTACTCTCCTTTTACATGCTTTCATTGTGATAGTTTAGCATAAAGCACTCATAAATTCAGTACAAAAAACCAGGAAGCCGAAATAATGTTCGGGCTTCCTGGTTGTTGTTATTTCGCCAATGACATTTCTTTTTCGACGAATTTCGTATCAAATGTACCGATTCGGAATTGTTCATGGGCCATGACTTGCTGATGGAACGGAATCGTCGTTTTGACCCCTGAAACCGTGAACTCATCCAATGCACGCAACATCTTCAAGATTGCCTCGTCACGTGTTGGCGCATGAACAATTAATTTAGCTACCATCGAGTCGTAGAATGGCGGGATCATCGCACCAGCGTATAGCCCGCTATCGACACGGACACCCATTCCTCCCGGGACGATGTATTGGTCAATCTTCCCTGCCATCGGACGGAAGTCCATAAACGGATCTTCTGCATTGATTCGGCATTCGATTGAATGTCCTGAGAAGGTGATGTCTTCTTGGGAGATGGCTAACGGGTGTCCGAGCGCCACTTCTAGTTGCGCTTGGACGAGGTCGAATCCTGTAATCATCTCCGTGACCGGGTGCTCGACTTGAATCCGTGTGTTCATCTCCATGAAGTAGAACTCGTTCGATTCAGGGACATAGATGAACTCGATCGTTCCCGCTCCTGAATACTGAATGGCTTTTGCCGCTTTGACGGCCGCATCTCCCATCTTTTGACGGGTCGTTTCATCAATCGCAGGTGATGGTGCCTCTTCGACTAGTTTTTGCATACGTCGTTGAATCGTACAGTCGCGTTCACCTAAGTGGATGACGTTACCGAATTGGTCGGCAAGGACTTGCACTTCAACATGACGGAACGACTCGATGAACTTCTCGAGATAAACGTCTCCGTTACCGAAAGCCTGCTTCGCTTCTTTACGTGTCGCAATCAACCCTTGAGTCAGTTCTTCTTCATCACGGGCGACACGAATACCGCGTCCCCCTCCACCTGCCGTCGCTTTGATAATAACCGGATAGCCCATCTCACATGCGAGTTCGGTAGCTTCTTCGTCGGTGACGACACCACTCGAACCTGGAACGACCGGGACACCGGACTCGATCATTGTTCGTTTTGCCTCGTCTTTGATCCCCATCTTCCGAATCGCATAGCTACTCGGTCCAACGAATTGAATGCCACACGCCTCACACATCTCGGCGAACTCTGCATTTTCAGCTAAAAAACCGTATCCCGGGTGCACCATCGTCGCATCAACAGCACATGCGACAGATAAAATATTCGGGATGTTCAAATAAGAGTCTTTCGAAGGATTCGGACCGATACAATAGGCTTCATCGGCCAAATGAACATGTAATGCCTCACGATCCGCCTCAGAAAAGACGGCGACCGTCGGAATATTCAATTCTTTTGCAGCACGTATGATTCGAACCGCGATTTCACCACGGTTAGCGATTAATAATTTCATAACGACCTCACTTCACGCTGAAGAGCGGTTGACCGAACTCGACGAGATCGCCATCGGTGACTAGCACTTCTACGATTTCGCCACTGATTTCCGCTTCGACATCGTTAAACAATTTCATCGCTTCTAAAATACAGACAACTTGCCCAGACTCTATGCGTTCTCCAACGTTGACAAAAGCCTCTTTATCCGGGGCAGGACGCGAATAAAATGTTCCGACCATCGGTGATGTGATTGTACGATAAGACGCTTTTTCTGGCACCAATTGTTCTATATTTTCATCTACTTGAGGCGCAGGTGATGCAATTGCTTGTGTCTGCATGACTGGCACGCTTCCAGTTTGTTGCGTTTCTTTCTTCAATGACAGTTTGAAATCAGATGTTTCAAGCTCCATTTCATGGACAGATGATTGATCTAATAATTGAATGAGCTCTTTAATTTGATCGATTTGCATCTTTCTTACCCCCTGTTTATACCTGGTACTAATCTCTACTTCACTATAACTGGTCAGACCAATGAATGCAACGAGAAAAAAGAGCGTTCATTCATTCGAATGAACACTCTCTTTGATTAACCGTTGTAACGACCCATGAAATCTCCAGTACGTGTATCAACCGTTACTTTTTCACCTGGTTCGATGAAAAGTGGTACTTGGATCACATGTCCTGTTTCCACTGTCGCATTTTTCTTCACGTTTGATGCCGTGTCCCCTTTAACGCCCGGGTCCGCTTCGACAATTGTCAAGACAACACTTGTAGGAAGTTCGATTCCAAGAATCTCACCCTCATAGTCTGCGATGCTAACTTCCATGTTTTCAAGCATGTAAGGAAGAGCCGCTTTAACTTGTTCGCTTGTCAATTCAAGTTGCTCGTATGATTCGTTGTCCATGAATACATACGTGTCACCCATTGGATAGAGATATTGCATACGTTTACGTTCGATATGCGCTCGTTCGATTTTTTCTCCACCACGGAACGTTGTTTCCTGAATCGCACCGTTACGCAAGTTGCGCATCTTCGTACGTACGAACGCCGCACCTTTGCCCGGTTTTACATGTTGGAATTCGATGACTTGCCAAATCGAACCGTCAGACGTTTTGACTGTCAATCCTGTTTTTAAATCGTTAACTGATACCATGTTAATTTCCTCCTAAATTCAGACGAGACTCACGCCTCAATCGTAATTAACTCTTTTGGCGACTGCGTTAGACGGTAGCATCCATCTTCCGTAATGACGACATCGTCTTCAATTCGACAACCGCCGACACCGTTAATGTAAATACCCGGTTCGATTGTGACGACCATCCCAGGTTCTAGCACCGTTTCAGAACGGAATGATAACCCTGGTGCCTCGTGCACTTCCATGCCGAGACCATGACCCGTCGAGTGACCGAAGTATTCACCGTATCCAGCTTCTTTAATGATGTCTCGTGTCAACGCGTCAGCTTCAATGCCTGTGATACCGGCACGAGTACCTTCTACACCAGCGAGTTGAGCGCGAAGAACCGTATCGTAAATTTGATGCAACTCATCTGAGATTTCTCCGACCGCGAGTGTACGCGTGATATCAGAGCAGTACCCTTTATAGTATGCTCCAAAATCAAGTGTGACAAGTTCACCTGATTCGATGACTTTATCGCTTGCGACTCCGTGCGGAAGTGCCGAACGGAGACCTGAAGCGACAATCATATCAAATGATGACGAGTCAGCCCCTTTTGAACGCATAAACATCTCGAGTTCGTTCGCAACTTCTCTTTCGGTACGACCAGGACGGATGAACGTCTGGATATGGGCATAAGCTGCATCAGCGATTGCCGCAGCTTCCTTCATAATCTTAATCTCTGATTCATCCTTAATCAAGCGCAGTTTTTCTACGATTCCTGCCGTCTCGATGAGATGTGCATCTACTTCTTTTTCATATGTCCGATACTGACCGATCGTCATTGCGTCTTGCTCGATTCCAAGACGTGTGATCGAGTCACGTGATACAACGTCAGCGACCGATTTAATAAGCGATGTATCCAATTCAACGATGTCGTATCCTTTTACTTGATCGTTCGCTTGTTCCGTATAACGGAAATCCGTGATAAAGCTTGCGGTTTTCGACGTGATGACGATAACGCCACTCGATCCGGTGAAACCAGATAAGTAGCGAATGTTTTCACGTTTTGTGACGAGCAATGCGTCAATCTCGTTTGCTTCTAACTGTGCTTGCAGTTTGTTTACGCGTTCAATCATGTCGATTCCTCCAATGTTCGATTAGTGCATGCAATGCTAACGTATAGCTAGTGAGCCCAAATCCGGTGATTACTCCTAAGCAAACGCCTGCGAGTTTTGACTCGTGACGAAACACCTCACGGGCATGCACGTTCGAGATATGTACTTCAACGACCGGGGCAGCGATAGCGGAGATGGCATCTCGAATCGCGATTGACGTATGCGTGTAGGCTCCCGCATTCAATACAACACCTTCGAAATCGTAGGCGTCGTGAAGGGCGTCAATCAACTCTCCCTCGTGATTCGATTGTTTGAACGTGAGTTCGACGCCCTCCGGTGCGACGAGCATTAATTCGGCAGCTAAGCCTTTTAACGACACGTTCCCATACACGTCTGGTTCACGGCGACCTAACAAATTTAAATTCGGCCCATTCAATACTAAAATCCGCAATCTTCTTCCCCCTCGTTCGTCAAGTCTTATCTATTGTAACAAATTTATCGAAAGAACGTGAATCGAGCCTTCTGCCCTTTCGTTTTTTTGATAAATCACGGTATAATTCAAGTACAACACTGTAAGAATCGAGGAAAGTGAATGAATTCTAAACAAACTATCCCTGTCGGGGGACAGGCACTTGTGGAAGGGGTCATGTTTCAAGGCCGTTCCGAGAGCGCATCTGCCATTCGACGAAAGGATGGGTCCATCGAAACGTTCGAGCAAGCACGCATCCTCGTCCCATGGGTTCAATCCTTAAAAAAAGTACCGTTTCTAAGAGGAATCGTCGCGCTCTACGAGTCGTTAAAGAATGGGTCTGCCCATATGAATTTTGCAAGTGATCGGTATGACGTTGATCCAAGTGAAGACTCGAGCCCGAACGATGAACAAAAGCAGAGCATTTGGATGATTGCCTTAGTTGCCATCATCGGCGTCATTTCATACATGTTCGGCAAATTGATTTTTAACGTGACACCAGCACTGCTCGCCGCAATGTTTCAAGACGTACCGATATTTTCTGGACACGTGATTCAAAACCTCCTTGAAGGGGGAATAAAATTAGTATTGTTGCTTAGTTACCTCTACTTGATTTCATTGACGCCACTCATCAAACGTGTCTTTCAATATCATGGGGCTGAGCATAAGGTCATCAACTGTTATGAGTCCGGACGACAGGTCACAGTCGAACATGTTCGTCAAAGCTCACGTCTTCATTATCGCTGTGGATCAAGCTTTATTTTGTTCACTGTCTTCGTGGGGATTGGCGTGTATATGATTGTGCCAATCGATCCGCTTTGGCTGCGACTCGTCAGCCGAATCGCACTCTTGCCAGTCGTCATCGGAATCTCGTTTGAAGTCCTTCAATTCACCAATCGCTTCCGCGATCATCGCTTTTTGTCATTCCTCGGAAAACCAGGTCTTTCGCTTCAGTTATTGACGACCCGGGAACCAAATGATGAACAGATTCAAGTTGCGATTGAAGCATTCGAAACGTGGGAACAAAAAGAGTTAGGAGAATCGGTCGTTCAGAGAGAGGGATAAGAGGAGGAAGCACCATGATCAGACAAAGAATTGGTTCGACCGCAGCAACCATCGTGTTTATCCTTGGCTTCATCGGGGTCGGACATATGCTCGCCACCGATCCAGGTCGCTTGTTTAGACAGTTGTTGTTCATCGGAATATTCGGGTTAGTCTTTTATGTGATCTATCGTTTCTTCATCGGTCGACGTATGTCTCCAGAGGATATGCGTTACCGTAAAACCGCACAAGCCTCTAAGAAACGGATGCAAGGAAACCGCGGCCCTCAAGTCAAACCTTCCGCATCTGCAAAAATCAAAAAAAGCAAAAAACCAGGTTCGAACGTTACAAAGTTGTCGAAACGCCCGAACGTACATCGAAGCAATCCTCCACACTTGACGGTAATCGAAGGGAAGAAAGGCAAGAAGAAAAAGAAAGCGAACATGTAAAAGGAGCGCCGCGGCGCTCCTTTTTAGGTTGTTTCTACATACCCGATATAAGGTAAGTTGCGATACTGCTCCGCATAATCGATGCCATAACCGATGACAAATTCATCCGGAATCTCAAAGCCAACATAGTCTGCGTCTAATTGCACGAGACGGCGAGCCGGTTTATCGAGAAGCGTACAGATTTTCAACTGTTTCGGTTGATGGAGTTCCATATGTTTGCACAGAAATTTCAACGTCTGCCCCGTATCGATGATATCTTCGATGATGACGACATACTTTCCTTCGACATCTAAATCAAGATCTTTCCGAAGTTGTACACTGCCACTCGAAACGGTCTTTTTCCCGTATGAAGATGTTGCGACTGTATCGAGTTGCACACTGCCTTTCATGTAGCGCATCAAATCGGCAGCAAAGACCATCGACCCTTTCAACACGGCAACGATGACAATCGGTGTCCCATTGGCATCTTTCTCAATTTCTTCTGCCAATTCTTTTACCCGGTCTCGAATTTGTTGTTCGTCAAATAACTTCCCTTTAATTTGAATCTCCATAATATCGGCGAATGTTCGCCGCCACCCCCTCAATATTCAATCCACGATTTATCTTAACATATTCCTAACCAAAATATATACATTCATTCGCAAATAACAATAATTCGTTCGTGTTTTGAAGAAACGAAGCGATAAAAAAACGCCAATCGATTAAAATTGGCGTTTTTTTAAATTATTCTTCCGCAGCCCGCTCTTGTTCACGAAACTCTTTAAATTGATTCATGAGCTCCGGTTTATCCTCAAAGAATTCCACAAACTGAGTCATGCAATCGAGTGTATTTGAACTGAGGTGGTGTTCGATTCCTTCAACATCTTCATAGACGTCTGCCTCATCCACTCCGATGAGACGTAAAAAAGACTCGAGCATCGCATGACGCTCGACCAATCGCTTCCCTACTTTTTGACCTTTTTTCGTAAGCATAAGTCCACGATATTTTTCGTATACGAGATACTCTTCACGATCCAACTTTTGAACCATTTTCGTGACAGAGGAGGGATGTACTCCTAAATGTTCGGCAATGTCAGATACTCGCGCATATCCTTTTTCTGACATCAATAAGTAAATACGTTCTAAATAATCTTCCATACTCGGTGTCGGCATGGGCACGACCTCCCCTAATGTTCCGGTTTCCACTTTTTATTTTATCCTAACTAGAATGAAATCGAAAGGGAAAGCATTGATTGATTGAGTCAATCATTGTCTCATGACCTCAAATTCATTATAATGAGAGATGGTAACTTTGAAAGAGAAGGGAAGAACATCTATGGGACTCGAAACAATCCTCGTCATCCTCCTATGGGTTGCCTTGATCGCCTACATCGTATGGCGCTTCATGCCAGCTCGCGGGTTGAAAAAAATGAAACAAGAAGAATTCCGCGCTTCACTCCGTAAAGGACAATTGATCGACGTACGTGAACCGAAAGAATATAAAGCTGGTCATATCGTCGGCGCACGAAACATCCCGGTCGGACAAATGAAAATGCGTATGAAAGAATTGCGTAAAGATCAACCGATCCTTATTTATTGTCAAGGAAGCTCACGGTCTAACCAAGCAGCCAAGCTTCTCATGAAGAACGGATACAACAACATCTACATGCTCGAAGGTGGATTCAAAAACTGGAAAGGCAAAATTAAAAAAGCATAAAAATGAGCGGGACGACTGAGTCGACCCGCTCATTTTTATTTAACTGACGATGCTTCGCGACGTTCGTATTTTAAAATCGGTTTCCGAGCAGCGAGCGTCTCATCCATACGTTTGACGACCGTCGTATGCGGAGCCGTCTGAACGATTTCCGGATTTTCTTCCGCTTCTTTTGCAATTTGAAGCATCGCATCACAGAAAGCATCGAGTGTCTCTTTTGATTCGGTTTCAGTCGGTTCCACCATGATACACTCTTCGACATTCAACGGGAAATAGATGGTTGGTGGGTGATAGCCGAAATCAAGAAGACGTTTTGCGATATCGAGCGTACGAACTCCGAGTGCTTTTTGTCGTTTGCCTGACAAAACGAACTCGTGTTTGCAATACGTATCGTACGGTACGTCAAACGCATCTTTTAATCGAGCGAACATATAGTTGGCGTTAAGTACAGCTTCTCGCGAAACACGCGTCAACCCTTCGGCACCCATCGTCTTGATATAGCTGTAAGCCCGAACATTGATTCCAAAGTTCCCATAGAACGGTTTGATTCGACCGATCGAGTGTGGACGGTCGTAATCTAGACCATATCCATTTTCCGTCTTAGTTACGATCGGGGTCGGCAAGAATGGAATCAAATCGCGTTTGACACCGACAGGACCTGAACCTGGTCCACCTCCACCGTGTGGACCTGTGAACGTCTTATGCAAGTTTAAGTGGACGACATCAAAGCCCATGTCTCCCGGACGCGCGATACCTAGGATTGCGTTCGAGTTCGCGCCGTCATAATACAATTTTCCACCAGCTTCATGGACCACTTTTGAAATCTCAAGGATGTCTGCTTCAAATAGTCCAAGTGTGTTCGGATTCGTAAGCATGAGCGCCGCTGTATCCGCTCCGACCTTCGCTTTTAAATCATCCAAATCAACGAGTCCACGATTGTCCGATTTGACCGTCACTGTCTCGAATCCAGCAACTACTGCAGAGGCCGGATTCGTTCCATGGGCAGAATCTGGGACGAGAACTTTCGTACGAGCCGTATCCCCGTTGCGCTCGTGGAATGCTTTAATCAACATGAGACCCGTCCATTCACCATGCGCTCCAGCTGCGGGTTGCAACGTGACCTCGTCCATACCTGTGATTTCAGCGAGTTGCTCCTGTAAGTCCACCATGAGTTCAAGTGCACCTTGAATCGTTTCCGCCGGTTGCAAAGGATGAATATGCGCAAACCCAGAAAGGCGGGCCATGTCTTCATTCACTTTTGGATTATATTTCATCGTACACGAACCGAGCGGATAAAATCCTGAATCCACACCATGGTTTCGAGTAGACAGAGAGGTATAATGGCGGACAACATCGAGTTCAGATACTTCCGGAAGTTCCGCTGCCTCTTTTCGAATCATCGTAGCCGGTAACAGTGTCTCGAGGTCAACCTCAGGGACAGTTGGTGTCGGCAAGTTATATCCTGTCCGTCCTTCACGTGACACTTCAAAAATTAGCGTTTGTTCGTGTTGCATCATTTCATCCCCCTAACCACTTCGACAAACTGATCAATCTCTTCTTTTGTACGTAATTCCGTCGCGCAAACCAACATTTGTGTCTGACGTTCCGCTTCGTACGTCCCAAGCGGTAGACCACCGATTATCCCATGATTGAGTAACTGACGAGATACTTCATCTGCGTCATGTGCGAAATCAACAACAAACTCATTGAACATTGGACCTTCATCAATGATTGAATACCCTGCCGACTTCAACGTTTCTTTCATATAATGAGCGGTTTGAATGTTACGAACGGCCATGTCACGAATTCCATACTTTCCTAAAGCAGACATCGTAATCGATGCAGCCAATGCATTAAGTGCTTGGTTCGAACAGATGTTAGACGTCGCTTTGTCACGACGGATGTGCTGTTCACGCGCCTGAAGCGTCAAGACGAAACCGCGTTTCCCGTCCTCGTCGACGGTTTGACCGACGAGTCGTCCTGGTAGTTTACGCATCAACGACTTTTTCACCGCGAAGTAACCACATGACGGACCACCAAAACTTTGCGGAATACCGAATGGTTGTGCATCTCCGACTGTAATATCCGCACCGAGTGCACCTGGTGATTCTAAAATGCCAAGTGCGAGCGGGTTACTCGATACAACGAAGAGGGCACCTGCCTCGTGTGCCTGTTCCGCTAATTTCTCTAAGTCTTCAATTCGACCGTAGAAGTTTGGGTATTGCACGACGAGACATGACGCATCCGTCAAATCGAAATCAGATAGATCCGTTACACCATTCACTACGTCTGTGTATTCGACTGAAAGACCAGGCCCATCAGCGTACGTGCGAATAACATCTTTGGCTTCAGGATGAACTGCTCCTGAAACGACGACACGTTTTTTCTTCGTTTGAGCACTAGCTAAATACGTAGCCTCGGCAAGCGCAGTGATTCCATCATACATCGATGAGTTTGCGACATCCATACCTGTCAATTCACAGATCATCGTCTGAAACTCAAACATTGCTTGCAGTTCACCTTGTGAAATCTCAGGTTGATATGGTGTATATGCTGTATAGAATTCAGAACGCAAAAGCATATGGTTCATTACGGTCGGCGAAAGGTGATCATACATCCCTGCTCCAAGGAAGCTCGGGTATGATTTCGTATGCTTGTTTTTGTCAGCCAATTTCGTCATATGACGTACGAGATCAACCTCAGGAAGTGGTGAGCCGATTGCCGCAAGTGATGCTTTTTCACGAAGCGATTCTGGGATATCCGCAAGTAGTGTCTCAATTGAATCGACTCCGATTGTCTGCAACATGTCTCGCTCGTCTTGTTCAGTCATCGGTAAATAACGAAATTCCATTCTATTCATTCTGAATCCCCCTGTTTCATTTCGTCCGTTTATAGAAAGGTGTCGGTACACGTTCCGCTTCAATCTTCTTGCCACGAATATCAATCACGAATCGTTCTTCATCTTTATAGCGTGCATCGACTCGTGCCCACGCAATCGATTCATTGACCGTCGGAGGCATCGTACCGGTCGTGACGAAACCTACCACATCCCCATCGACTTCGACTTGCGCTCCTTGACGAGCGATCCCTCGACCGAGTAATCTCAACCCTACTAATTGAGTCGGAATGTTCTCTTTTTGAGAGACAAGCGCATCTTTCCCGATAAAATCCGTGTCTAACTTAACAGCAAAGTTGAGATTCGCCTCAAACGGTGTAACCGACTCATCTAGCTCATGTCCATAGAGCGGTAAGCACGCCTCAAAACGAAGTGTATCTCGTGAACCTAGTCCACAAGGGATCACGCCTTCTGATTCAAGAGCTTCCCAAACGGCAGAGATTCCTTCAGCCCGAGCATAGATTTCGAAACCATCCTCCCCTGTATATCCACTACGTGAGATAATAGACGGGACGCCTGCCACATCACCGTTTATAAACTTGAAGAACCCGATTTCCTTGAGTTTTACATTTGTGATTTTTTGAAGAATTGTTTCTGCGTTCGGTCCTTGGATAGCAATTTGACCGTACCCGTCAGACTCATTTGTCACAGTCACGTCACTATTGACGTACCTACGAATATGCGCTTCATCTTTTTCGATATTCGAGGCGTTGACGACGAGCCAATAGGCGTCCTCATCTAAGCGATAGACAAGCAAATCATCCACCACTCCACCATCTTCAAGGCACAGAAGGTTGTACTGAGCTTGACCAACTTTAATTTTCGAGACGTCATTCGTCACGAGGTTCTGTACTTGTTCAAGTGCATCTGGCCCCTCAATCCGAATCTCTCCCATGTGAGATACATCAAACATCCCCACGTTTTGACGCACAGCCAGATGTTCTTCCTTAATCGAAGAGAACAAAATCGGCATTTCGAATCCCGCAAAATCAACCATCTTCGCCTTCGGTTCAATCAATTCAAATAAAGGCGTACGTTTCAAAGTAACCCTTTCCATAATATCCCCCAATCCCGAACATAAATGATATTTTATTTGAAATCTTTCGCTTTCCATTTCACTTTAACAATTTTTAATCTTTCTGCATAGTTAAAAAAGAGAAAAAGAAAAAGGATGAAAAACGAAAACGTTTTCATCCTCATTATTTCATATTTTTGTCTCGGTGGAAACGTCAGAGCGTTCGATTCCCGCCGTTCGTTTGATTTCATGCGTCAGCCCAACCGCCGCCTGCTTCAACTCGATAGATTCGTCTTTTGCCTTAACTCCGAAGTCCTTTATTTGAGTAATAGATCGGTTGACCGCATCCACATGTCCTTTAATCTCATTGACTTGCTGTCCAATCACGTCTGCTCGAATGTTAAACCGTTCCGTCAATCGATTCAACCGACCGATTTCTGACTTCATATGCTTTTTGAACAAGAGATAACCATAGATGCCAAGACCGATTAATGACAGTACAATAATTGCGAGATTGATCCAAATCATGCCTTTCCCTCCTTCAAACGGATAATGTGTTCAGCGATGTCTTGAGGTGTACGTGACGCATCGACCGACTCGTCCGCTTCCCGATACAACGCGTCACGTCGTGTATATAATGATTGAACTTCTACTTGTCCTTTTTTCACGAGTGGTCGATTAGAATCCTTGATGCGTTCCCAGCAGTCTTCAAACGGCAGATTCAAATGAATCATCGTGCCACGTTCGCGCATCCAACTTATGTTTTCAGGACGTTCAACTACTCCGCCACCTGTCAAAACGTAATCAGCATCAACTCGTTGCAGTGCCTCTGTTTCGACATCACGAAACGCCTTCTCACCATATCGGTCAAAATATGTAGCGATGTCCATCCCAGTCATGGCTTCGATTACCGAATCAAGGTCCGCCACTTCACCAGATTCTTTGAAAAAAGAAAGCAAGGTAGACTTACCTGTACCCATAAACCCTACAATGTAAAACGGTTTGTCATTCATAAGCCATCACCTCTTTGTGCCGTTCACCGGATATCAATACCATCTCCACTTCCGTTCGATTCGGTGCAATCGGACGACATGTCACCGTCCCCGTAGGTTTAGTGAGTGTTACTGGTTGATTGCCACAACGTTCTTTTGCCAACAACAAGTGGGATTCAAAACGTATGGCCAATATCTCATCTGAGATTCGTCTCGTCGTTCGTTCAATATCAGTATACCAAAATAACGCGGCCCCAAGTAGCCATACAACGATTGTCAAGGTGACAATGAGGAAGAATCCCCGTTCATACACATCACGTACCGCTCTCTTTTGAACGACGAATCGGTCCATGAAATTCGAAATCCTTTTCCAATCGATTCGACATGGTACTGAGCGATTCCTCTTAAAAATAGCAAGTTCCCCCCTCCGTCTCCAACCATGACCAAATTCCCATTCAACTGTTTAATCGTCCATGGCCATACCTCATCATCCGACTTAACAAATTCTCCTCGTAAGCGACCGGCGTCTACACGGCAATTTTCACTGTTTATCAAACGTCGTACAATCAGTTGCGGTGTCGTATGATGATTCCATTTAGGCTGTTCGTAAAGCTTTTGACCAAGCAGCATCAATTCCGCTAACAATAAGATAAATATCGGAAGAATCAGCAATACTGCCGTCATCTCAATCATAGTAAATCCTTGTTCACAACGTCGGCAAACAGAATCCTTTTTCACACACTTGCTCGCGACCAGACGGTTCAGCAGCTTCAAGTAGCACCTCTCCTTGTAAACGTTCATAGGTGAACAACGTTTCACTCATTCGGTCGATCCGCTCGTTCCCCTGCACGACAAATGATGTCAAAATGAAAATCCATCCCATTATCACTGCTAGACTTACACTCAATTCCCATAAAGAAAAACCCGCTTCATTCTTCCTCACGAATAATCACCTCCGGCTCATACGTTCCGATTCGAAATTTGAGCGTCACAGACGTCTTTCCACTTACAAACTTCCATTGCCCTGCATAGGAAGCCGTTGCTTGTGAAAATGTCAAAGTATTATACGTCGGGAGATATAGAGTTATTCCCGATGGTACGTCTACCTCTCTAATTAACGTCAGACCACACACGATCAGATAGGTTTGCTGTTGTGATATCCAAATCAACTTCGGAACACAACTCCCATTTTCAGAAATATAGGGGTACTGCCCCGCTTCTTGAATATTGGCAACTAAGGAATCTGTGAAATCATAGAGCTCTAGTCGCTCAAACGGTTTTGCTACCGGGATACTGATTAGTAGGAGAAACGATAATATAACAAGGACCCATGTTATTTCGACGAGTGTATATCCTTTCATCGCTTTATGAGAGAACCATCAAGAGGTGAATATGTATACTCTGACGATTGACAGCTGTATACGAGTGGGTCTGTTGAGGAGTCGCGTTTTATCACTTCTAATGTTGCAGGGTAAGATTTATGCTCGGCATAGTATAAGTTGATTTCTGACTCGACGATACGTACACTGCCTTCACAACTAACTTGGTCTGCCCGCGATTTCCCTTCTGTTAGGGATGGGACGAGTAATAAGAGCAGAACCGATATAATCAAAAGGACAGCCGCCATCTCAACTAGTGTGAATCCATGTTCTTCCTTCATTTCCTTTTCCCCCTTCATAATTGAGCCATGATGAGCTTGACCGGTAAATACAATGTATAAAATAAAACTGCAATCATCATACTAATTACGCCATACAATATCGGCTCCACTTTTTCAATCAAACTACGACTGTACAGTTCCATTTCTTCGAATACAAGTTCTCGGTGAAGCGACATGAGTTCACCAAGTTCACCACTCATCGCTCCTACCCCTAACAGACCGACGACCTCATAATCAATAAACGGCTCACATTTCACGGCGGCTTCAAGACCTTCTCCGTCTGACATGCGACAATGGATTCGTTTAGCCATCTTAGCCATCTCCCCATCTTCATCTGCTAGACGACTGATGATTTGCCTGATGTTCGTTTCAGTATTTTGGAGTAGTGATAACTCACTAACAAATACATACGTCAAATACAGCGTCTTTCCATGGCTCCATGTGTAAAAGGGAAGCTCAATCCCTCGTCGATACATTCCGAACATTAGTGCCCCAGACGTTAAAACTACACAAAATAGTGTTGGGAAGAACCACCGTGACAATAGAATCGAAGCTACACCATTTTGCAACGAGACGTCGACCATTCCCAACAGTTTCGGAAAAATATATAGCGCGTAAATCATCCCTAGAGAAAGGAGAATAAAAAAAATGATCAATGGATAGCGAATCAATCTTTTTAATTCTTCTTTCAGTCGTTGACGCATCTCCAACACTAAGACGACTTGATGTAACCCATCAATAAACCGACCACTTCGCTCTGCCGTGTTCAAAATCTCTCGCATTTGCGGATTAGTGATGATTACCGAGAACACTTCAGCCAAATTCGTACCTGTTTCAAGTAACGCCCTCATATCCCGAACCTTGTCTTTTTTCGCTCCTTTTTCATGGTATTCGAGTGTTTCCATCGTCACTTTCAGTGACACACCTCGGGATTGCAATCGCAGAAAGCGGTGAATCAATTGAATCGGAGGATTCATTGATGAGTTGCCCATTCACAAGTCACCCCCTGATTTCGGGTCAGCACACACCAATGTCTCTGGATGGAAGTCTTCCCAAGTAATTGTTCAATTCTTCTCTCTCCATCTTGAATGGACGCTGTATGAAAAGTGGTGATTGTCAAATGTCCACTTAGTGCCGCATCGTATGCGACAGTCAACTCTTCAACGGTTCGTACTTCCCCAATCACGATAATGTCCGGATCCGCCCTCAATGTTTCTTTCAATAATTGTCGATGGCTTAGTCCTGCTTTAGTATTCACTTCCAATTGAATCACCCCGTCGACCATTTGTTCAGGAGGGTTTTCAATGGTAACAATCCGTTCTTGTTTTAAATAATTTAACAATGCATACATCACTGTCGTCTTACCCGCTCCTGTAGAGCCACCAATAAATAAAAGTCCGTTTCGTTCTCGTGAAGCAGTCATTTTTTGTAAACGTTCCACATCTTGTGATTGCAATAATTGAGGGAGATTGAACGCCTGATGTGGAATCCTCCATGACATCAACGTTTGCTCAAATGAAGGAAGAAAAGTCACACGAATTACTTCTTGATTTAATTCGTATACGCCTGACTGCGGAAGCCGTTGATTCGTTTCAGGTAATGAACACCAATAGCGCATATGCCACGTGAGTCGATTGTATTGACCTAAGTCCATTGACTGAAATTCGACTAATCTCATGGCCGATCGGACTTGAACCTTCACCCGATGAGCATCCGGTAAAAAATGAAGATCGGTCGCACCAGCTTGCCGGGCTGCGACCATCAGTTCTTCAATGAATTCTTTCATCTCGTTCACCTCGGTTCAAGCATAAAAAAAAAACCCACTATGTCGAAAGTGGGCTTGTCTTAAGAAACTTGAACCGAAACCGTATTATGGCGACGCGCATATGTTTCGATTGAAACCTTGTCATATCCGACAATCACTTCTTTTCCATCCGTTAGAATCGGACGTTTCAACAATTTCGGATTTTCGCTCATCAATTTGAGTAGTTCGCTTAACTTCAAATCTTCTACATCAACGTCGAGTTGCTTGAAGGCCTGACTTCTCGTCGCTAAGAGGGAATCAACACCTTCTTCACTAATTGCAAGTAATTGCAACAACTCATCAACAGTCGGTGCATCTCTGAAAATATGACGTTCACTCACTTGAAGCTCTTGATCCTGTAAAAACGCTTTCGTTTTTCTACAAGAAGTACAGCTTGGATACGTATAAAACATTAGTTCTGATGACATTTTTATAATCCTCCCTCATTCAACTTTTTACTTCGTTCAGTTTGTATAAGTTGATTATACACTTATATACCCACTTTGTATATGTTTTGTACAACTTTATTAAAAATTTGTACAACTTTTTTATCAGAATGATTTCACATATTTTTCACGATTATTTTGCGCAATTCTCACGTTTCCATAGCATTTTTTCGAATGTGTTGGTAAAATAGTGAATGAGAATGGAATAATGCACGCATGGGGGGATTAACATGGCAAGAATGTTTCGTGTCCTAGGCTTTTGGACTGGGCTAGTGGCGGCACTTGCTTTCGTAGGCGCACTTGGCGGCGACCAAAGTAGTAGTGAACATACTGGTGACTTTATCGTTATGGGACTTGTCTTCTTAGCACAAACGATTTTCTTTGTCGCTCTAGGTTACTTAAAGTTAACTGAAAAAACGTATGTATATGTCTTTGGGGCGTATTTGACAATTTTCTTCGTTGTCTTTACGTATTGGAGCAACTTCCAAATGTAAAAAAAGATTGTCTCACCGGAGACAATCTTTTTTTACTGTTTGAAGAACGGGTTTGTCCGCTTCTCATCTTCTAACGTTGTCCGAGGACCATGTCCAGAGTAGAGAACTGTCGAATCAGGGAGCAATTGCTTCATCCGATCGATTGATCCCATTAACGCCTTTTGATCCCCCCCGAACAAGTCGGTTCGTCCAGCAGACTGTTTAAATATCAAATCACCACAAAATGCAACTTCTTCATCCTTCATGTACAAGACAACACTTCCCGGGGAGTGACCCGGCGTATGATAGAGCCGGAATGCGAGGCTCCCAACGACCAACATATCGCCTTCGTATGTCTTTTCTGCCGGTTTCATTGCCGGAACTGGTAGATTGAATGCGGCCGCCCCATTCTTTTCTCCATCCGTCAACCAACTTGTTTCAAAACGGTGCACGTATACGGGTACTTGATAGCGCTCACGAAGTGCATCAATTCCACCGATATGATCAAAATGCGCATGAGTTAATAAAATCGCAGAAGGTTTACCGAAATGTTCGATCACTTCAAAATACCTTGGATCATCTGTTCCTGGATCGATTACAATGACAGTTCCGTCTTTTTCAAGAACATATCCATTCTCTTGTGCTAAGCCAGACGTAATCTTCTTAATTTGCATTTGATTCATCCCCTTCTTGTTCAAAACAATATTGTGGCAAAATTGTATCGATGTCAACCTTTGCTCGACAGCGCCCCAATAATCGGATAAAATAATAATGATATTTCAGTGAAATTTTTATGAATTTCATGACGTATAATTAAAGGGGGAACTCGTCATGCATTTGTATGAACCGTTCGGATGGATTTCCGTCATCGTCGCCATTGTGGCTGTATGGGGAATGCTTCGTTCATTCCAAAAACGCCAATTCTTTCCGCTCGTATTTGCAGCTTTAACTGTACTCGTATTCGGATTCTTTGGGATCGCCACATTGATTTACGGCGGAATTCCAGGTTAATGATTTACAGCAAGAAATCAGCAAGCGACTTCGGTCGCTTTTTTTGTGTCAAAAATCAACCTGATGTACAGTTTTCGATTGACTCACCTGATTCATTTTTAAGAAAAGGATAGAAACACTGTCCTCTACAAAAAAAGAACCAAATCACATAAAGTGATTCGGTTCTTCATCAACTAATCGCTTATTCTTTCGTCTGCTCTTTAAATCGGAGTAAGTCAGAATAGATTAAATCATCGTTCATCTGTAATATCTTTTCCGCTTCCTCTGTGATCGGACCACATAGTGACGTGTCTTCTACAACTTCACCAGATGTAGCATTATAACATGTCGATTGTGTCCAGACATATTCATCCGTCACGACCGTACCATCACGGAAGATTGCACGACTGTTTCGGTTTTCTGAGAATAAATCATTCCCGAAACCGATTGTGTCCGACGTATCGATTCCAAGTAAATGCAAGATTGTCGGTTTCATGTCAACATGACTACCGATTGTTTCATGCACTTCACCATTCTTCTGATCCGGTAAATGAATAGCGAATGGTACTTGTTGTAATTTCGCAACATCGAAAGGTGTTAATTCTTCTTTTCCAAGCAACTCTGCCATTGCACTATTGTGGTTTGTTGAGATTCCATAATGATCACCATAGACGACAAAAATCGTGTCATCCCACATATCGTTCTCTTTTAATTGTTCAATAAAGAGACCGAGTGCATAATCTTGGTACGCAAGTGCTTGCGGGAAATTGTTCAATGTTGTCGAACTTGTTTCAAACTTTGGAACGAGCTCATAGTCTTCACTTGGCATCGTATATGGGAAGTGGTTCGTTAATGTGATGAACTTCGCATAATACGGCTCTGGTAGTTCTTGGAGCATTGGAATAGATTGCTCGAAGAAACTATCATCCAAAAGACCCCATTCTGTCATATTTTCTGGATTCCCAAGGTCATAACTCTTCTCATCAAAGAACTGATCGACCCCGACGTTTTTATACATTTGATCACGGTTCCAAAACGATTTATTGTTCGCGTGGAACACAGCTGAATAATAATTATCTTCTTTGATCATCTCAGAAAGTGCTTGGTATTCATTATCGGCATTTGTAAAGTATACGGCACCACGTGGAAGACCGTATAGCGAGTTATCGAGTGCAAACTCAGCGTCCGAAGTCTTCCCTTGACCAACTGTGTGGTAATAGTTCGGCCAGTAGTGAGACTCCTCAATCAGTTTGTTTAAGTTTGGGGTGATATACTCTCCGTTTGGCGCCTTCATGTTATGTGTGAAGTTCTGTGCCGATTCGAACGAAACGACAATGACATTCTTCCCTTTATACTTACCGAACAAATCTGGATTCGGTGCAGCATAATTTTGACGTGTGAACTGTTCAATCGTCGCAAGCTCTGATTCATCAGCCATCGCTTTTTGAGCCGATGTTTTCGTTTGGAGCATCGCATCGTATACATGGAAGTTGAAAGTACCGATGTTTTTCACGAGTAGTTCACGGTCAAATGAACGAGTCAACAATTCAGGACGTTCTGTTTCTGCGAGCGAAAGGTTGAACAAGAATACTGACACAGCTACAACGAATGTGACGAGCGCACGTCGGTGTGAGGCAGCGTTCTCTTTCATGTTCATCCGCCATAAGATGAATGGTAAGACGAACACATCACCAAGAACGATTAAATCTTTCCATTCAAGAAGTGAAGTGAACGAAGTCGATAACGTTTCCATGTTCGAAGGTTGCATAATGACAGGCATCGTCAAGTAGTCCGTGAATTCCCGATAATACACGGCATCTGCAAACAAGATAAACGATGCAATTGCGTAAAGCGTGTAAAGCACCCATTTTTGTTTGTTCCCTTTAAAAAAGAAGTGGAAGGCAAACAAGAATAGTGTCGAACTGATTGGGCTAATCAGTAAGATAAAAGCTTGTGCAGTGTTTTCGATCGGAATGATGAAGAAAAATTGATAGACGATATACGTCTTCGTCCAAAGCAATAACGTAAAAATCCAAAATAGACGATATTCTTGAAACGAAGCGCGGACCGTGTCGTTCAGTCTCGTTGATAGCTTCGAGAAGCGTTGAGATGAATTCATCTGACGGTCTCCTCCTCTTTTCAGTTTTCGGCATGGGTTTATTTAGCCATTATTTTTTATATTTGTTTACATATTGTACAATTCGGATTGAATAGTACAGATCCAGTATCAAGTTCAAATCTTACTCCTTTTTTAATAAAAAATCAACTGTGGCGTTACAAATTTTACAATTTACCACACCCTTTTCCATAATAAAACACGCCTGCAAAGTGCAGACGTGCTCGTGTTATACGCGTGTTGGAAGGAAGTGTTTCCGTGCTAGCCAAGCACATCCGATCACACCGGCATCATTTTCAAGTTCTGCAATTTTAAACGACGTCGATTCGTATACGCGTTCGAGCGCGAAACGTTTGAATTGAGCATCAAGTGGTTCGAGTAACGCGTGACCCGCTTTAGAAACGCCACCACCGATGACAATCATTTTCGGGTTGAGTGTGTTTGCGATATTTGAGATGGTCAATCCGAGATATTCGGTCATCTCATCGATTACTTCTGTCGCAATCGAGTCACCGGCTTTATATGCCTCAAACACGTCACGCGCTGTTACGTCTTTCAATTCATTCAACGTGGTGTCTTGATTTTTTCGCTTCTGTAGGGCTAAACGTGAAATACCGGTCGCAGAGGCAATCGTTTCAATACATCCAAGACGACCACAACCACACTTAACAGCCTTATTTTCATCTCGCTCCACTGTAATATGTCCGATTTCTCCAGCCATGCCCGCTATTCCGTGAACAATATTTCCATTTGTGATTACGCCACCACCGACACCCGTTCCGAGCGTGATTGCCAATAGTTCAGATGCACCTTCACCGGCACCTTTCCACATTTCACCGAGGGCTGCTGCGTTTGCATCGTTTTCGAGAACAGCCGGAAGTCCAACCGCTTGTTCGAACTCACTGACAAGGGCGAAATCTTTCCACCCGATGTTCGGCGAGTATTCGACAACTCCTTCCGAGAAGTTAATGAATCCAGGCGCTCCAATCCCCGCACCCGCGAAATCCTCTTTTTTCTTCCCGGATGTCTCAAGATATGTTTTAAAAGACGTTGCGATGTCCTTTGGAATATGTACACCATTCTCCCGAATATCCGTTTTGACTTCCCACTTATCAGAAATGATGCCGTTCATGTCTAAAACAGCCATCTTCACCGTTGTACCACCGATGTCGATACCTAATAACCATTTCATACCGTTCACTCCTCATCTCAACTAAATCGCTTTCATTGACTAGTGTACACTATTATCCCCTTAGTGCAACCCTTTGCACTAAGGGGATTTCTGTCAATCTATTGAATTTTTCAATTCGTGAGTCAAAATGATTTTGGCCGTATCATAAACGCGTTGTTCGATGATGCCCCCTTCATACATTTCGTCTAGTTCCATCATCATAAGTGAGATTTCAGCATCCCGCTCCCCAATATAAATAATGGTCCCGAACGATTTTAAAAACTGTTGGACATCATAAAAATTTTTCATGCTTCTTCCTCCATCGTTGTCAATACATAACGATATAACAAATCACGTGTCGCTTCCATTGATGACGTGTGTGTCCGTTCATAACTATGACTTGATTCGATCCCTGGGCCAATCAATGCATGTTTCACATCATAGCCTGCACGAATAGCAGCGGACGCATCTGAGCCGTAGTACGGATAAATATCTACTTTATAAGCGATTTCATGTTTTTTACAGAGAGACGTAAATGTTCTTCGAAGTTCGATATCGTATGGTCCCGAAGAGTCTTTGGCACAAATCGAGACAGTATACTCATCTGAATGTTGTCCATCCCCAAGCGCACCCATATCAACGGCAATATATTCTACTACGTCTTCCGGGATGCCCGCGTTGCCTCCAAACCCGACTTCTTCATAATTGGAAATCAAGAAGTGTACGGTGTGCGGTAAGTCATAACGGACCAGGTCTTTTGCGAGATCCAATAAAATGGAGACAGATGCTTTATCATCCAAATGGCGTGATTTCACGTATCCTGAAGACGTCACCTTGAAGCGGGGGTCAAACGATACAAAGTCACCCACTTCGACTCCGAGTGCTGTCACGTCTTCCCGCGAATGCACCTTTTCATCCAATCGAACTTCAATATTCGAAGCAGAACGTTCAGCTGAGTTCGTGTCCTTATAAACATGTACACTCGACTGATGGATGAGGATCGTTCCCTCAATCGCATCGCCTTCTTCTCGATGAATGAGACAATTCTCACCTTCAATCGCTGTCCAAGCGTATCCTCCAACTTGCGTCAAACGCAAGCGTCCACTCGGCAAGATATCTTTAACCATCGCACCTAACGTATCAACGTGCGCCGTCAAGAGCCGCGCCTCTTTTGAACGCCCAGGAAATGTTGCAAGTAATGCCCCTTTATGTAGCCGAGACGTGCTGACATTGAGTGCTTGTAATTCTCGCTCTGCGAATCGAATGGCCTCTTCCGTCATCCCAGACGGACTCGGAATGTTTACTAATGTTTTTAGTGTATCAATCATTGAAATCTCTCCTCACCAAGATCCGTACCCGTATAGTAGACCAAATAAAATGATCGTGAGCACGGAAAATATAATTCGTTGTGCGCGATTATCTTCATCTGGTAATCCTACGACTCCAGAGACGACAAATCCACCAACTAGTCCACCAGCGTGCGCAAAATGATCCAAACTTGCCCCTAAAAGAAACGCTAGTCCCACATTTAATCCTAACATAATAAAGAGCGGAGGTCCGAGCGTCTTCATAAAGAGAGAACGATCTCGTAGTCCAAAATAAAATAAAGCACCGACAAGCCCAAATAACGCACCCGAGGCACCCGCAGAAATTGATTCACTGAATGCATATGATGCTGTCGTCGCCAAAAACCCACCAATCACATAGATAATCAGGAACCGAATCGAACCATACATTCGTTCGACGAGTGGACCGAGTGACCAAAGGGCAAACATATTGATCGAAAAGTGGAACCATCCGATATGCAGAAACATCGGTGTGATCAAGCGCCACCATTCTCCCTGCTCAATGAGTAGATTCACTTTTGCACCGAATGCGATCAACGTATTCGGGTCAAGAGTTGAGCCGACAGATTCAGCTAACCACATGACTAAAAATGTGATAAACATTAGACCGTATACTACTTGCGGTTTACCAAATGAGAACCGCTTTTTTAACTCAGACTTTTTTTCGCGGTCAAGGGAGACAGCAAGCATTCGAAACCGTTCTTCTTCCATAGCGGGCGTGCAGATAGATCGAGATATTGTTACTTTTGCCGGGATTGGAAATGTTAGTGAATCAATCCTCTCCTCATCTACGAGACGTTCGCCATACAAATGAATCGTCAATCGCTTCCGTCCGATCCGAGATAGGCGAAATGCGTTTAGGATAGCATGAATATCGGTCCCGACATGATTTGCCCATGCTTTTTCGGACTGAATGTACAGATCATAGCTATCTCCCGCTTTCGTGTCGAACAAAATGACCGCGCGTGAAGGCTCTAATATCCCTTCAATTCGCCCGCCGCTTTCAACCGCCCGATAGATATCTTCCCAAAAACAAGTCGTAGCCAATGGAACTCCCTCCTTTCAAGTATTCTCTCCATTCTATTGTAAATCACTGAGCACCTCACGACAAAATCAGGACTTGTTCTGGATGCACAAATACCCGTAACCAGATGGTTACGGGTCATCACTGTATAGAGGTTACAAGACAGGTTCCATTGTTTTCATGAGCACGTTCGCAGAGTGTTGCATTTTTTGATGCTCTTCTTCTGACAATTCGATCTCAACGACTTCCCGCACTCCTTGACGATTGATGATGGCTGGTACACCGATATGGATATCATGTAGGCCATATTGCCCGTCGAGATGAGCACCGACTGTCAACAATGTGTTTTCGTTACGAAGGACGGCTTTGACCAAACGAAGTAATCCGAGACCAATTGCGTAGTATGTCGCACCTTTACGCTCAATGATATGATATGCCGCGTCACGAACGTTCACATAAATATCTTCGAGATCTTGCCAGTTATATTCGTCATGCTCTTCAAGCAATTGCTCGACCGATTTTCCGTAAATGCGGGCGTTGCTCCAAGCAGCGAATTCTGTATCTCCATGTTCGCCCATGATGTATGCGTGGCAGTTGCGCGGATCTACATTAAAGTAGTCACCAAGCATATAACGTAAGCGAGATGTATCTAGTACTGTACCTGAACCAAAGACTCGATGTTTCGGAAGACCCGAATATTTCCATGCGAGATGTGTCATGATGTCAACCGGGTTTGAGGCAATAATAATGATTCCATCAAAACCAGAGTCCATAATCTCTGAAATCATAGATTTCATAATCTTCGCATTTTTTTCGACGAGGTCAAGACGTGTTTCACCTGGACGTTGTGGCGCACCGGCAGTGATGACGACAATATCAGCTACTCCACAATCCGTGTAATCCCCTGCCCAGACACGCATTGGTGATGAAGCAAATGAGACGCCATGGTTCAAGTCCATCGCTTCCCCTTCTGCTTTTGCTTTATTGATATCAATAATGACGAGTTCTTCACATAGACTTGCTGTTGTTAATTGATAAGCGAAGCTCGCACCTACCGCACCTGCACCCACGAGTGCGACACGTGTTACTTTAGCATGATTTAATGTTTCCATATTGATTCTCCACCCTTCGAACAATCTGTTTCATGTTTTTGTTATCTCTGTTACAACATGATTGTAACATCATTCACAAACCCTAACTACAATAGAAACCGTTTTCACTTTGGCGATATTGTGACAATATTCACATTCAAATGGAACATCTTCATTTCCTGTACTACCCTCATCCGAGCACAAAAAAACAAATCAAAGTCGCTCCGAATATAGAGATGAAATTGACCGCATCGTTACCGAGCAGGCGCCATCCAGACACGTATGTCGTCGAGACCTGGTGATGAACTTTTTTTTCAGTCAATTTGCCACAGACAGTACAACGAAACTTGCGTTGCAGAGTCGCTCCAAGTAACGTGTCGATAACGCTACCGCTTAGCCCGATCCCCCATAACATGAGGAGCAGTGCCACATCCTTTTGGACAAATAAGATAGAAGAGATCACGATTACGAAAGCCCCTATAATCGACATGAATGTGCCGAATGTGGAAACTGCACCGCTTGTCCCCGGTTCGACTTGCTTAAACGTGAACATGGATCGCGGCTTATTTTTTGAGAGCACACCAAACTCCGACCCCCACGTATCGCTTGTCGCCGCGGCAATAGACACAATGTACATATAAACGTAGACAAAATTTTCTGTGAGCAGATACCCGAGTGCACAAAGAATACCGACTCCACCGTTGGCCAATACCTGTATGGCGTCGCGAGCGCCTGTTTTTTCGACGATATCATCCACTCCTTCTTTATCGCGTGAACGATATTTCGAGGCGAGCGACGAGGTCGAGAAAAACACACCTAGCAAATATAGCCCAAACCACCCAAACGATAGTCCAATCAACGTCCCTGTCAGCACTGTCAAGA
Source organism: Exiguobacterium sp. s101 (assembly GCF_018617835.1). Taxonomy (NCBI): domain Bacteria; kingdom Bacillati; phylum Bacillota; class Bacilli; order Caryophanales; genus Exiguobacterium; species Exiguobacterium sp. s101. Next base: position 141,577 of record NZ_JACSKX010000004.1, read on the forward strand.
TGGCTCCTAAAAACGTTAATGACTGCAACCGATAACCGAGATAGGCGACGATACAAGTTACAACAAATATGGCGAACATTGGATCATCTCCTTTTCTGTCACGATCCATTCAACAGGCAGATCATGTGGTTCAGTCGGCACATGACTTACAAGCTGATTCGTGTAAGCCAAAGCAATTGTTGTTCCTTTATATGTTTTTAGAAAACGGTCATAATATCCTCCACCCCAGCCAATTCGATATCCCGCCCGATCAAATACCCTTCCTGGCACAACACAGAGGTCGATTGGCCTCGTCGTCGGTAGAGTCGTCGGCTCTAAAATATTCATGACTCCCGCCTCGAGATCATCGACCGAATGAATGATGTGAAATGTAAGTCCTTGCCTCGTTACTTTCGGGACACAAACCGTTTTTCCTGCTTCAAATGCCTCGTGAATGATTGGAGAAGTATCAATTTCAAGCGGAAGTGAAGATGTCACTGCGATTGTCTGACTTTCTTTCCATATATAGGATGAAAACAGTCGTTGGTGTATCGCTCGATCGACGAGTTGCCGATTCGTCATTTGCTTGATGGATTGATGCACGATGCGTCTTAATGTCGCTTTTTCTTCCACAACTCGTCCCTCCTTATAAAAAAAGCCGCCACATATGTGACGGCCGGTCTCTCATTATTTCACTTCGCGGTAAAGCGTGTGACGACGGAGACGTGGGTTGTATTTGCGCAACTCGAGGCGCTCAGGGTTGTTACGTTTGTTTTTCTTCGTGATGTACGTGCGATCGCCTGTTTCTGTGCAAGCTAATGTAATTTTAACGCGCATTTCTTTCACTCCCATCTCAATGATGTTGTATCAAGTGCTTTTGCTTTACAGTCTAAGCATACTCAATTATCCTACCAAGTTTCTTTTGAAAAAGCAAGGTTATTTCACGTTCTTTTTCATTGGTTTCTGTCCATACGGAGAAGATTCAAGAGGCAGGCAAGTATTGACATTCTCACTCACCTTGTACCATTGCTTCAAGTCATGGATTGAAATCTCTTCACCGACATAAACGCACTCCGCTTCAGGGAACACACTGTTCTCAATGCGATGAATCGCATCGAATAAACCACCATGCCCGTGTGGATTGCGTGTCGCTTCGAAGGACAACATAGTTGAGTATAACGGAAGCGAAAGGGATTGCGCAAGTTCTCTTGCCGCAGGAATCGTCATCCAATCAAAGTGATGAACCACTTTGAAAGAGATCCGTTTCGCCAATTCATGAACTAGTTTGACATACGCAATATTTTGCGTGGCCACCTGATTCATGACATGTTCTAAAAATGTACTAGTCGGGCTCACTCGATACACATGTATGTTCCCATGCCGCTCATACGCCGGTAACTCATCGTGGTATGGTGTCAACACGTATACGATTTCACCTTCGTTCGCTCTCGCTTCGACCTCATCAACGACCCGCTTTCCAAGTCCTCCGACGATATGACCGTGATATTCGGGAGTAAGCAGCAGGATTGCCGGCTTCTCTTGTTCACGCTCTGTCGTCACGTAATAATCATGGGGTGACAAGAATGAGTCGATGTCGATATCACCGTCTTGAAGGAACGGGTAGGCCGCGAAGTGTTCATTTAGCAATTGATCCGAGAGCTCATCCTGATAGAGCGCCGTTTCAAGTTCGGCAAACAGTCGTGTATGTTCTCGGAAGCGTTCAGCAGCGTACTGTGCCGTCGTTTGTCCATCTAAAATAAATGCCCAGTCACTCGACACAGCCAACACATAATGGCGAATCAATTGTTTCAATGCACGATTTGTTAAATCAGATTTTCCGCGATAATCAGCCACATCTTTTACGAGTTGCATCTCCATCATATGAAGGTGGCGAAGCATCCATTCATTTCGTTCATTGATCCACACTTCACCGTATCCTTTGCGCCCCCACGTATTCATCGACACGTGAACTGTCTGTAAATCTTTGAAGTGACGTTCGAGGAACATCGCCGGTGTGATGGTCTCAATCCCAAATTCCACAAGGCGCTCTGCCACTTTCCCTAGAAATTCCGGTCCTTCGAACCACCAATGACCGAACAACTCCGCATCGAACGGTGCTGTCACTAAAAATGGTGGGAACGTTTGAGCACCATGGGCTTCAAGATGTGATTCGAGTGTTTTCGCAAAATCCATCGCATGATTCTCAATTTGATGTTCCGCCCAGTCGCGGACATAGAAATCTTTTTGATCCGTGTCGCCCGTGATTCGATGCATTTTTAATCCCGTATCAAACCGAATACCTTCAGGGTGCATGAATGATTGAATATAGTCCCAATCTCGATCATAGGCCAAATCACGATAAAATTCACGATAGTCTGGATGACCCGGGTATCCAATCATCGAACTCCAAATTTTACCCGAGATGATTTGATCTCGTGGGAACAATGCGACCCCATGCGGAGAATAAACAGGCGCGCCAATCCCTTTGTCAGGAGTCGGATCAGCCTCTAGTAAGGCATGCTCATCGACGAACGTGTACCGCACCCCTTCTTCATATAGAATCCGGTCTACTCCTGGTGTATAGGCACACTCCGGCAACCAAATACCTGTAGGGCGGAACCCATAATGACGTTCGAAACAATTAAGGCCAGTCCGGATTTCTGCTCGGGCAGCCTGCTCCGTAAACAGATGCGGGTTGAATCCATGAGTCGCTGTACACGTGACCATATCAATATAGCCCGCCTCACGATATGTACGGAACGCCTCATTCAAGTTTTTATTCCAATGAAGGAACGTGTTTTTCAAGTCTTGATAACGTTGTCTATAAAACTGAAGCGTTGCCGTCTCTGCATCCGTTCTTCCTTCTGAGAGCTCTAAAGCAATCAAATCAAGCATTTCATCCAAATGCTCGGCGTAGCGGTCTTGAATGAGTGGGTCAGCAAGCATTTCTACTACAGGCGGTGAAATACTAACTGTCCAATGTAACGGACGCTTCAATCGATCGACTTGCCAAAGGATTGGGATATAAGTCTCTGATATGGCCTCGTACACCCATCTTTCCTCTAAACGGTGTTTTTCTTCATGCCTAACGTACGGTAAATGAGCATGAAGGACGAGTGAAAAGTATCCTGGTTTCATGTATAGAGTCCTCCTTAACGTACGAAACGGTATGCCGCATATTTTGGTAATGTATTCAATAACTCTGGAGAATCAACTTCTCTGTATTGCCAACGCCTTACTGGTTCTGCGAATCGTCCAACACCGGCTGGTTCTGCCCGTGGCGTATCAAGCGGTGTCGATGCCGTAATCGGTAAAAACTCCCCTTCCATCGTGCGGATTCCAAATTCGAACACATATGTCGTATTTGGATCGAGAGGACGAACGAACCAACTATTCGTCATCTCAGGGAGGTCAAACGTGTAGGACCGGTTCGTGTGCCCGCTAGCGTAATCAAGCAACGTCACATCTAATATACGGAACGCTTTCGGCAATTCTTCCCATCGTCTCATGAACTGAAGCTCTAACGTTTTTTTCACCAAATCAGATACTTCCCAGCACACATATACTGAGTTCGGAGACTGGACGACTGCATGTAAAAAGTCTACATTATATCGGTCTGGTAACTGCCAGTATCCTTCAGGACCTTTCTCAAGGAGTGGTGAAGCCTTCACATCAACCGATTCTTTCGCTGATGCTACTTGTTTGTGTGATGCCGTTACGGACGTCTTTTCTTTTTTCTTGTCGCTTTTTTGTTTCACAGGGATAACGTCCTCCGATTCTTGGTGCTGATTTCTCCATTTTCGCCATGCGTATTGGACTTTGCCAATGGGGACGTCTAGTTCTGCCGCAATCTGTTTTAACGTAAAACCTTGTTGTTTCAAGGATACGATTTTCTCTTCCATCTCTGTTAGGCTCCCTTCATGTAAAAATCCATGTAGACTATTATTCGCTTTTTGGATTGCTTTTCCTGCCCAAAAAAATAAAGAACAACAGTCTTGTTGTTCTTTACCACTAATCTTATTGGTTCAAATCATAATGTTTCCCTTTTTCAAGGAAAATCAAATGCTCTCCGAAGTTTGTCACATGATCGCCCATGCGTTCGAGGTATCGAGCGATGTTCGAGAATTCATACACATCATTCGTACCGACCGTCATAGCCGGAAGAGAACCGATGTATTGTTTGATCACCGTCAAATTGATTTCGTCAATCACACGGTCCATTTCATTGAGTTCACGAACACGACTCACTTCACCCTTCCGATATGCACGAGTCGCAAGTTCAAGCATGTCGATCAACTGTTCAGCCATCTGCTTAAGCGGTTGGATGTCATGTACATACGGAACATGCTCGATTCGTGTCACTGCTTTAGCAATATTCGTCGCATAATCCGCAATTCGCTCCAAATCAGTGGCTGACTTCATCGTTACAATTAGACGGCGTAAGTCAGTTGCAACTGGTTGTTGCTTTGCAATCAATAGAATCGCTTCGTCGTTGATTGCTAACTCTAAATCGTCTAGCTCGTTATCATTGTCGATTACGGTTTTTGCCAATTCAAGATCATGTTTTTCTAACACTTCGATTGCCGTTGCCGTTTGGCGCATCGTCAAGTTCGCCAAATGAACTACTTTATCTTCTAACTCTGTTAACTTTATATCAAAAAATGTACGATTTTGTGCCATCAATCTAGTCTCCTCCTTAACCGAAACGGCCAGAAATATAGTCTTCCGTCCGTTTGTCAGATGGATTCGAGAAAATCTTATCTGTTATATCGAACTCGACAACTTCTCCATTCAAGAAGAATGCCGTTTTATCTGAAACACGGGCAGCTTGTTGCATGTTATGCGTCACGATAATGATGGAATATTGCTCTTTTAACTCCTGAACTAACTCTTCTACTTTTAACGTAGAGATCGGATCAAGGGCTGACGTTGGCTCGTCCATCAAAATAACGTCAGGCTCAATCGCCAACGTACGAGCAATACAGAGACGTTGCTGTTGTCCACCAGAAAGACCGTACGCATTCTCATTCAAACGGTCTTTTACTTCATCCCAAATGGCAGCACCGCGAAGCGAACGTTCGACAATTTCATCTAGCACTTTCTTATTTTTGATTCCGTGCGTACGGGGACCATATGCCACGTTGTCATAAACGGATTTTGGGAACGGGTTCGGTTGTTGAAACACCATCCCGACAGATGTACGCAAATCTTCCACTCTGTAGCCGCGGTCAAAAATGTTTTTCCCGTGATACAGAATCTCACCATTTGTTCGAACCGACGGGACGAGCTCGACCATACGGTTCAACGTTTTAATGAATGTCGATTTCCCACATCCAGACGGTCCGATGATTGCCGTAACTTCATTCTGTTTAATGTCGAGGTTGACGTCAATCAATGCTTGGTCTTCTCCGTACCACAAGTTCAAATTGTTGACGACATAAGCGCTATCTTTTTTCATCTCAGTCATTGTCGGTTCTGTCGTAGTTGTGTTCACGTTTTGATCTCCTTTATTGAGCTCTTGTTGTTTCATCATCTCGAGCTTCCTCCTCATTCATCTGCAAAAACGACTCAATGTCGATTCGTATATTTGTTTCGGATATAAATTGCAACCGAGTTCATCGCAATGAGCATTGTCATCAGTACGATGATTCCAGCTGCGGCCAAGTTTTGGAATTCCGCTTGCGGTCGGCTCGTCCAGTTATAAATCTGAATCGGTAACGCTGTGAAGTCAGAGAAAATGCCACTAGGTGTTGTTGAAATAAACGTGGCAGCACCGACCATGATCAATGGTGCCGTCTCACCAATCGCACGAGATACAGCTAGGATAATCCCTGTAATGATTCCTGGTAGCGCCGATGGTAAGACGACATTGAACGTCGTCTGCCATTTTGATGCTCCAAGTGCTAAAGAAGCGTGGCGTAACTCCATTTTGACTGATCGAAGCGCTTCCTGTGATGCCACGATGACGATTGGCAAACTCATGAGACCTAGGGTAAGGGCACCAGCGATAACAGAGTTACCCAATTCCATGACGCGGACGAAAATCGTCAAACCGAGCAATCCGAAGACGATCGAAGGTACACCAGCCAGATTCGAGATGTTGACTTCAATAAATGAAGTCATACGATTTTTTGGTGCGTACTCTTCGAGGTAGATTGCCGCACCGACGCCGATGATAAACACCATCGGTACGATGAGAAACATCAACCATAATGAGCCAATCAATGCGGGGTATAGCCCAGCCTGTTCGGGACGACGTGACGGGAAGTTACGTAAGAAGTCGAGGTCGACCCACCCCGCCCCTTTCGAAACGATGTCATAAATCAAAGTCGACAGAACGACTAACGCAAAGACGAGCCCTGCCAAAAAGATATACTTAAATATTTCATTCAGTTGTAAACGACGCTTGATTCGCTCAGACACCGTTTCACGATTCATCAGGTTCTTTTTATTCTTGAACTCACTATTCGGTAAAGCCATCTTAATACTCCTCTCTGAAGCGGCGCGTCACCCAGTTTGCGAGCAAGTTCATCAAGAGAGTGAAGACGAACAACAACGCACCGACCGCATAGATACTGTAATATTCAATTGTGCCGTACCCTGCATCACCTTTAGCGATTTGAACGATGTAAGCTGTCATCGTTTGAATCGCATTGAGCGGATTGAACTCAAAGTTTGGCTGCGAACCACCAGCAATGGTCACAATCATCGTCTCACCAATCGCACGACTCATTCCAAGAACGATCGAGGCAATGATTCCTGACGTCGCTGCAGGCATGACGACTTTCGTCGCCACTTCAAGACGTGTCGCACCTAAACCGAGCGCACCATCTCGAATTTTCTTCGGAACAGCACTCATCGCATCTTCAGAGATGGAAGCAATCATCGGAATAATCATGATTCCGACTACAATCCCCGGGCTTAGAGCGTTGTAAATTTGAAGTCCTGGAATAAGTGATTGCAAAATTGGTGTGATGAATGATAAGGCGAAGAAGCCGAAGACGATGGTCGGTACACCGGCCAACACTTCTAAAATCGGCTTTAACACCCGGCGTGCTCGCTCTGAGGCGTACTCACTTAAATAAATCGCTGACGCCAATCCGAGCGGGACCGCAACAAGCATCGCAATTACAGTAATTTGGAGTGTCCCCATCACAAGTGCCCATACCCCGAAGCGCTGATCTGCACTAAGCGGGTACCACTCTGTCGTCCCTAAAAATTCAGCGACAGGCACTCGTTCAAAGAACTTGAACAGTTCAAAACCAAGCGTGAACGCTATACCGATTGTCGTGACGACTGATACGAATGCGCTCAAGAATAATAAGAACGGCATGATTTTATCAAACACGTTCGTCGTACTGAATTTCTTTTGTTTATTTTGTTGTATCATCTCTCGAATCGAGAGCTCTTTGTTTTGTTCGTTCATCTCGTGTATCGCTCCCTACCTCTTCATACTAGAAAGCATGGCGAGAAGGCGAGAGTAGCTCTCACCTTCTGCCATCTGTCAATATCATTCACCAGCAATCTCATCAATCATTTTCATATTCTCATCGTAACGTTCTTGCTCCATTTTCACGTAACCAACTTCTTCAGATAGATCAGCAGCGTTTTCGTTCATGAAGCGTGCGAAATCAGCCACTTGCTCTTTATCTTTCAATGATGCGTTGTTGACGTACGTGAAGATTTCACGTGAGAGCGGGTATGACAAATCGTTGATTGTATCGTGTGTCGGTTCTACACCTTCAACTTTCAATGCACGGAGTGTATCTTGGTTTTCAAGGTAGTAAGCGAATCCGAAGAATCCGATTGCACCTTCCGTGCCTGCGACACCCGTTACGAGTACGTTGTCATCTTCCGACAATTGTGCGTCTTGGCGAATATCGACTTCATCAAGAACTTTTTCGTCGAAGAAATCATACGTACCTGAATCCTTACCTGGTGCGAAGAATGAAATCTCTTCATCTGGCCAGTCAGAGCGAACATCTTTCCACGTTTTCACGCTTGTGTCTGTCCACATTTTTTTCAATTCTTCAATCGTGATATCTTGTGCCCAATCGTTTGCCGGGTTTACAACGAGTGATAGACCATCAAGCGCGACTGAAAGTTGTGTGAATTCCACACCATTTTTCTCAGCTTCAGCTGCTTCTTCATCTTTGATTTCACGTGATGCGTTTGAGAAGTCTGTCTCTCCCGTCACGAAACGTTTGAAGCCCCCACCTGTACCAGAGACACCGACCGTCACTTCAACTTCCGGTTGTTCGGCTGAATATTCTTCTGCGACTGCTTCCATGATTGGGAATACAGTTGACGATCCGTCCATGACGACTTTTCCTGAGAGCGCATCGCCTTCAGCAGCTCCACCTTCTTCATTATTCCCACAGGCAGCACCTACGAGTGCGACCGAAGTGATTGAAGCGAGTACAGCTGATTTTTTCATCCAAGACATTTGTGACGTCCTCCTTGAGTTTGCTTTGATTTTTGTTGTGGATCTGTTGTTATGTCCTACAATTAATATCCTAATGAACTTCTATTAACGAGAAATAAACGGAACGTAAAAGAATTGTAAAGACAAAAAAAGAAGTCACCGAAGTGACCCCTTTCATTGAAGCATTGCATTCACATCTTCTAAATCAAAGTAAGCTTTCATGATGTCATGAGCGACACGCGTGTTGATTCCCTCTGCCTCAAGTCCAGGCATGATGATGGCCCAAGCAATTTCTGGGTCATCAAACGGTGCCCAACCAACATGGTTGGAGTTCAGCGTCTTAATCGGCTCCCCGCTGGCGTTTCGTTTCGCCTGACCGTCTTCACCTTCAGCGATGGCCTGGGCTGTACCTGTTTTACCTGCAGCCGTCATACCTGTCTGCTGCAAGATACGAGATGAACCTGATGAAGATTCAACACCTTGACGAAATCCTTCGCGAACTCGCTGAATGTACTCATCTTGAATATCGACTTTATTTAACGCATTTGGTTGGAACGTGCTGACGACTTGCTTGTTATTTTCATCAAGCGAACCAGGCTCAATGATTTCTTTAAGCAAGTGCGGTTGTACACGATAACCACCATTTGCTAGAGCGGACGTATACTGTGCCAATTGAATCGGCGTGTAGGAAATATACTGCCCGATCGACATATCCATAAGAAGTGTGACACGGTCCGGGATGCTACGAAATCCGGTAGATTCAAACGGTAAGTCAATTCCAGTCTCGACTCCGAGGCCAAACTGTTTATAATAATGTTCCATCGTTTCAAATGCTTGTGTGACATTTTCTCCGACGATTTGACCTGTCGAGTAATAGTCAGCCAAACGTAATGCAATTTGGAACATATAGATGTTCGATGACATTGCGAGTGCATCTAAGTCGTTGATGTTCCCCATGTTCCGATATGAGGCTTTGACGGACGATCCGATTCGAATCGGAGCATCATAAATATATTCACCTGGTTTGACGACACCTTCTTCAAATCCATAGGCGACCGTCGCCCCTTTAATAGTTGACCCAATTTGGCTGGCACGCAGCACCGTTCCGGTCGAAACGTCCTTAAATTCGTTCGTCTCTAAATCAAGTTCCTGTCCTGACAATGCAAGAAGTGCTCCAGTTTTAGGATTCATGACAACAGCAAAAGCCCGATCAAAGTGAGGACTTCCAGAACGTCCTGCTCGAATAGCCTTCTTCAAAATCTCGTCGATTTCTTTTTGGAATTCGATGTCAGTTGATAACACGATATCTTTCCCTGGGTTTCCGCTGACTCGTGTCGGTTCACCGACTGGTTCCCCTTTGTAAGTCGTGAACACATCGTATGCTGGCGTTCCACGAAGGACGTCTTCATATCGTTGTTCCAAATAAGATGTTCCGACCCGATCATTCAACCCATAACCTTTCGCTTGGTAGGAAGCACGTTGCTCAGCCGGTATTTGACGGTAACTTCCTAAAAAGCTCTTGAACGTCTCATCGAACGGATAGTCACGTTGATAATATGGCTCAACGCTAACACCTGGCAATCGTTCTAGGTTTTCTTCGATGACCGCCATCTCTTTCGGACTTGCTCCGATTTTGATGACCTGTGGGTCTAATGCATAGCCGCTTTCCATATTGTGCTTGATGGCGATGATTTCTTCTATCGCATCATCAAACGTGATTTCTTCTTCTGTGATCGAGTCAAGCAAAAGGCGATCCACGTCTTGGTTAGACAATGCCGCCCGTTCCTCTTCCGATAACGCCTCCAACAAGGATTGAGTGCGCTCTTGCGCTAACTCCGGATTCGTTGCAATCCAGTAGTCTTTGCGGTCACGCTCGGTCATTTTACGATCTTCTTTCGGAATATCGACAATCTCTGCCAATTTTTTTGCAACATCTAACCGTTCATCCGTTTTCGTCACTTGCGAGCGGCGATACATGACCGAGTAATTCGAAATCGTATCCGCAAGCACTTGACCGTTACGGTCGTAAATCTTTCCTCGCGGTACCTCATACTTGATTTTACTCGACTCCGTTTTCTGTACTTCTCGAGCAATCAATTCCCCGTTCACGATTTGAACGACCCCTAACCGAAAAATAAGGGTCGCAAATAGAATGAAGACGATAAAAAATAGTAAATTCAAGCGTAACGGTAAGTGGTTTCGCCGTTTCTTCAGCACTTTCACACGATTTTTAGCCAAGTCCGTTAACTCCTTCCACAATCGATTCCTTCTATATTATAGAGAACAGTATAATCTGTCATTTTGTCCGATTTTCACTATATCATAATTTGTTTACAAAATAATGAAAAGCACAAAAAAACCCGGGACTCATGTAAGAGTCCCAGGTAAGAACAACTTATTTTGCGTCAGCGTACAATTTCGCGACATAATCCCAGTCGATGACATGGAAGAATGCATTGATGTAGTCAGGACGACGGTTTTGATAGTTCAAGTAGTAAGCGTGTTCCCAAACGTCAAGGCCAAGAATTGGCGAGACGCCTTCCATGATCGGTGAGTCTTGGTTAGGTGTAGACGTCACTTCAAGTTTCCCGTTTTTCACGACGAGCCATGCCCAGCCTGAACCGAAGCGAGTTGTTGCAGCTTTTGTGAACTCATCTTTGAATGCGTCAAAGCTACCGAACGACTCGTCGATTGCAGAAGCCAGGTCTCCAGACGGCGTACCATTCTCATTTTTCTTCAAGAGCTTCCAGAAAAATGAATGGTTCCAATGACCGCCACCGTTGTTACGGACAGCAGTTTGAATGTCAGCAGGAAGTGAATCGATTTTTTGGAGTAAGTCTTCGAGTGAAGAGTACTCTACATCTTTCCCTTCGAGTGCATTGTTTACGTTTGTGACGTAAGTGTTGTGATGTTTTGTGTGGTGGATTTCCATCGTGCGAGCATCAATGTGTGGTTCGAGTGCATCATATGCGTAATCAAGTTTTGGTAATTCAAATTTAGCCATTACTAAAATCCCCCTTAAAAGTGTTTTGAACAACGTTCGTCTTAAATGTAACAGATATGTGACGGTCTACTCAATTCTAATGCTTCACTCGACATCTTCTTCCGGTAACGCCCAGACAGAAATAGACCCCGCCGCCACTTTAAATACCCCAAATCCTTCATCATCAATCTCAATTTTGTCCTCTAAGGTATTCGTCAAATCGACCCATGTTTCTCCAGAGCGCTCTTCACCAACGAACATTCTCTTTTCAGCCTCATCGGAATTTGAAATGAGAACGGCGCATCCTGAACGTTCAATCTCTTCTGCCCCATGGCGAACCCATCCAATGACATTCGACTCATCGAAGTAATCGTCCTGATCGCCGTAAGCTTTTTCACGACGAGCATATAAGAGCGTGTTAATAGCAAGTTTCATGCCATCAGTCGGGTGTGGTCCGTCAATACCGTAGTAATCTCCATAGAAGACACAAGGATATCCATCTTTACGAAGCAAGACGAGACCATAAGCGATTTGTTTAAACCATTCTTCTACCCACGATTCAAGCGCCTCCTCAGGCTGGGAATCGTGATTATCCACGAATGTCACCGCATGAAGGGGGTGTGACTGAACGAGTGTGTCATCAAAAATCGTTCGCATATCAAATGAAGCCCCTTCTTGCGATGCGCGATGCAAATTGTAATGAAGGGGAACATCGAACAAGTCGACGTGATAATCGATGTTATCAAGGAATGCTCGACACGCATCGAGGTCTGATTTCCAAAACTCCCCGACTAAATAGAATTCATCCCCCTTCTCTTCTCGCATCGTTTGGCTGAACTCTTTCACAAAATCATAGTTGATATGCTTAATTGCGTCCAAACGGAATCCGTCACATTTTGTTTCCTCGATGAACCATTTACCCCAGTTCAACACTTCCTCACGCACATCTGGGTGGTGATAATCGATATTTGCGAACATGAGATAATCATAAACACCGAATTCGTCATCAACGTTATCATTCCACCGCTTATTCTCTCCAACGATGAAGTAAATACCAGAACGGTCAGTCGCCGCATCATAATCAGTTCCGTTAAAATGAGTGTAGTCCCATTTGAAATTCGAATATTTCCCGTCTCGGGCTTCATAATCAAACTTCGTCCAACCTTCAATTTCAAACGGCTCATCTGACAATACTTTTGTTCGGTCGTTCGAATCGACTTCTAATACTTCAAAGTTCTCGGTTGCATCCGCGCCTGCTTTATGGTTCATGACCACATCCATATAAATTTGCATACCTAACTCTTGTTGACAATACGCTGTTGCTTCGAGTAGTTCTTGTTTCGTTCCATATTTCGTGGCGATTGACCCTTTTTGATTAAATTCTCCTAAATCGTATAAGTCATAAACACCATAACCAGTGTCCTCACCACTTTGTCCCTTCGTAACAGGTGGTAACCAAAGGGCCGTGATTCCAGCTTTATTTAAGTCTTCTGCTCTCTCTTTTAATCGCTTCCAATGTTTTTGGTCTGCCTCAACATGCCATTCAAAAAACTGCATCATGGTGTGATTTCGTTCCATTTTGTTCGCCTCATTTCATATTTTTCAAAAAACAAAATGCTAACGAGTATTTACCCACGATTTTTAGATTGAAAACAAAAAAACAACTTTCACAAAATGAAAGTTGTTGGAAAATGGACCCTGTAGGACTTGAACCTACGACCGGACGGTTATGAGCCGTCTGCTCTAACCAGCTGAGCTAAGGGTCCTTATAAATAGCGGCGGAGGGAGTCGAACCCACGACCTCACGGGTATGAACCGTACGCTCTAGCCAGCTGAGCTACACCGCCATGTTGTTATACAGTAATAATATACTGAATATATTTTAGAGTGTCAAGGGAAATTCCTTACCGAACAGAAAAAAGCACTCCAAAAATTCATTTGGAGTGCCCAGTTCTTATACGGTTACTTCGTTTGCATCTTCTAGTGTGATTTCTGTGATATTCATCGCATGGTCACCGATTCGCTCAAGGTTTGAGAGCATATCAACGAAGAACATACCTGCTTGTCCATCACAAGTCCCTTTGTTCAAGCGGACGACGTGGTTTTTACGGAATTGACGCTCGAGCATATCAAGCTTCGCTTCCATTTCAATGACTTTACGTGCCTCGACCATATCACTGCTCGCCAACGTTTGAAGTGATTTCTCTAACGTTTCACGTGTAAGGTCATACATTTCAGTCAATTCTTTTTGAGCATCAGCCGACAGTGTGACTTTCGTAGCTGTCTTATAATCGATTAACTCAATGATGTTTTCAACATGATCACCAATGCGTTCGATGTCGTTGATTGCATGCATGAGTGTCTTGTGCTCTTGTGATTCTTGTTCTGTCAAATCAACTGCGGCCAATTTCACGAGATAATCAGTAATTTTGGCATTTAACGAATTTAACGCTTCTTCGATATGAGCTGACTTTTCAGAGTGTTTTTTGTCGCCTGTAGTCAAATAGTTACGCGCTTCATCAAGACCAAGTTTTGCGAAATCTCCCATGCGGATGACTTCATATTTTGCTTGTTCTACGGCAATCGATGGTGACTGTTGAATGAAGATTGGATCTAAGTGTTGCGCTTTCGTGTCAACGATTGAATCTTCGCCAGGAACCATTTTCGTCACAAGCCAAGCAATCGAACCAATGAACCAGAACTGAATGAATGTATTGGCAAAGTTGAACGTACCGTGTGCGAATGCAATTTGCATCTTGTCTTCAATTGCTAAGAAGTCTGTAATCCAATAAATATAATTTGTAAAAGGAATTAACAAAATCATGAAGATTGTCGTACCAATCAAGTTGAAGATGACGTGCGCTGCTGCTGCACGTCGTGCGGCAACTGACGCACCGATTGATGCGAGAATCGCTGTGATTGTTGTTCCGATGTTATCACCGAACAATACTGGAAGTGCAGCGTCTAAGTCGATTGACCCTCCAGCATATAGCTCTTGTAAGATACCAATTGTTGCGGAAGATGATTGTACAATGAAAGTAAATACTGTACCGACGATGACTCCGAGGAACGGATTGTCACTCATAGATTGTGTCAAGTCGATGAAATACTCACTTGAACGAAGTGGACGCATCCCGTCTCCCATCAACTCAAGACCGTAGAAAAGTGCCCCAAGACCAAAGATGACTTGTCCAAGGTGTTGAAAACGTTCTTTCTTAAAGAAGAAGAGCAGGACTGCACCGATTGCAATCATCGGAAGCGAATATTCACCGACATCGAATCCGATAATGAATGCCGTGACCGTTGTACCGATGTTTGCACCCATGATGACTCCAATTGCTTGACGAAGCGTCATGAAGCCAGCACTGACCAGCCCGACCGTAATAACGGTAGTACCTGAAGAAGATTGAATCAATACTGTAACGATAATCCCGGCGAGTACACCGAGGAAAGGATTCGTTGTATACTTATCAAGGATGTCTCGCAGGCGATTCCCTGCAGACTTTTGGAGTCCGTCTCCCATCGATTTGATCCCGAAGAGGAAGATCCCTAGACCTCCAAAAAACATGAATAACATTTCTTGCAAATTGTATTCCACGATTTTTGTACTCCTTTTAATTAAGAATTGGTTGGATTTGCTTGGTTTTTAATGCCCTACTCATTATGCCTTCATCGGCAACTTCATGTAAACACGTTTTATGTAAAAGTTTTATTAAAACGCTGTACCAAAATTGTCTATTTATGAGTCTTTGTAATATAACAGATTGGAGTTTTTATATGTTATCCACGATTTTCACGTTTCTCCGCTCAAGTCTAGTCCCTTCAAAACAAGTGTTACGACTTCGTCTTGCGCCACTACATGCTTATATGGGCGCAGCTTTTATTCTGACGCTTGTCATCACTACGTTAGATTTTTTAGTAATTCGTCCTGACTTTTTTATTCCGATGTGGCTATTTTTACACGGCTTCGCAATCTTCTTTTTCTATTTGATTTGGGTATCCATCACTGCTTTATTCGTCCAATTGTTTACGAAAATCTATTCAAAAAATATGTTACCCTATCGTCAATCTTGGCCATATGCCGTGTCGACGACTCTTGTGCCGACTGTTCTGTTAGTCACGTTGTATCATATCAATTCAAATTTCATAGTTATTGGTTTGATTATTGGATTAGGGTATGTTATCTATCCTCTGACGAAAGTGCCACAAAAAAAACAACGTCGGGCGTCCTCTTGAACGCTCGACGTTGTTTATGTCGGTGACAATTCCTCAAGTGTTTGATTCAGCGCCTCACTTTGGTCTCCTAAGTTCGTGCCAGCATCTTGTAGTGAGCGTTGAACATTCGACCAACGATCTACCCCTTCATTTAAATCACTCAATTTCCGCTCAAGCAATGAACTGATTTCTCGTAACTTCTCATTCGATTCCATCAATTGAACGAGCCGCTCCCCTGTACTAGAGGTATGACAGTAATTTCCTGAAACTCGTCTAGCTGAACTTTAATCTCGTAATCAATCGTCTCGATACCAGTCTCGACATGATCGACGGCATCTTTTAGAAGGTGAATCTCCCCAATGAAGTCATTGACTTCAGATAGCAAGTCTGTTCGTTCTATGTTCAGCGCTTCAATGGCACTGACCGCTAGAAGCGTTGCCTCATTTGTCATTTTGGCCAAGTTGCCCACTTCATTCGCAACGACCGCAAATCCTTTGCCGTGTTCTCCAGCTCGTGCCGCCTCGATTGATGCGTTTAATGACAGCATTTTTGTCGCTGTCGAGACGGAGAGGATACTCTTTAGCGCTTCATCTGCCTTTGAAGAGTTCACTTCACTTTCCATAAGCTTTTGCTGAATAGACTCAACTTGACGCTCGACATAGGCACTGACTTCTTTCACTGCAGAGAATGTTTCAAGCTCTTCATGTAAAATTGATTTTAATCGATTCCCTCGTTCATCCACACTTGTAATTTGTTGTTCGAGCACTTCAATTTGTTGTGTCACTTCTCTCATTTTAGATGAAGACCCGCTCGTCACACATTGATAAGAGTGACTCGTAGACTCTACAGTGGCTGCGATTTCTCTAAACTGTTCCACTTGATGGTGACTGTTCAATAGCTCTTGTTTGAAGACTGGCAAGCTCTTATTAAATGCTATTGCAGTTTTCCCCATCATTGTCATCGATTGATTCCACAGATGAATGAACGCATTGAATTCCGTTTCTAACATATGTATTTCCTTTGACTTTGCTCCAAGCATTACATCGTCGAATCGGCGCTACTCGACAGCGCGACGTAACGAATTGGCTAGAACACTTAATGACTTTACTTCACGGTGAATGAACCGTGTAAACATAAAGGTCATCCCAATCATCGCAATCAATAAGATGTAAACGATATGCCTCCGTAACTCACTCATCGAACCGAGAACAGATTCTTTCGTGACGACAAGAACGTAATCTGCTTTCAGTTCAGGAATCGGTACGGAAGCAATTAATAATCGCTCTGTTTCTATCACTTCCGATTTAGAATTCTCAAAGATATCTTCTATAGAACTGTCTGCCGTTATTCCTTTCTTCCCTGTCAATTGCACGACCGACTGCTCATTCACTAAAAATTGAGCCGCATCCATCTCATCTCCCGATAAGATCGATGCTTGTTGCATATAGGTAGACTTCAGTGAACGATTCAATTGTTTCTCGTTAGCGACATAGGCACTGTATGAGGTCTAAATTGATTCTCGCATAACCGTGACTTCTCGCAGGAGACGTTGCTCAATCTCCGCTGACCACAGTTGTTCAGATTTTAGTGCGAACCAACTAAATGTGACGATGAGGATAAGAAGGACGATTGGCATCAGTGTCCATTGAAGACGGTGTGCCATTTTTAGACGTTTATTTTCTCTTGGTTTCATTTCTGGCTTTTTTGATTAGATGTCGTTTGAAATTCCACTTCACGTGTGCCACCTCTTTTTATAATCTGGCCTATATATCGGTCTTGAGACGGTGGAAAATTATGAAGTAGATGTTAAGATAACGTTATGGTTTGTAAAGAGCACACATCCGTTACGCATCCTAGATGCTTTTTCACATTCTTTTCGTTATGATAATGAAGAAACCTTATCATCTTAAATCGATTGGATTCTTTCCAAAAGAAGGAGATTACGTATATGTCAGAAATTTTGCATCGTTCATTAACACGTCCGATTCGTGTCGGTAACTTGATTATCGGGGGATCTAACGAAGTCATTATCCAATCTATGACCACAACGAAAACACATGACGTCGAGGCGACAGTCGCCGAAATCAAACGTCTTGAAGAAGCTGGTTGCCAAGTCGTTCGCGTGGCATGTCCAGACGAACGTGCAGCTGACGCATTAGCTGAAATCAAGAGCCGCATCAACATCCCGCTCGTCGTCGATATTCACTTCGATTACAAGCTTGCCTTAAAAGCGATTGAAAGTGGCGTCGATAAAATTCGCATCAACCCGGGTAACATTGGTCGCCGTGAGAAAGTAGAAGCTGTCGTAAACGCAGCAAAAGCAAAAGGGATTCCAATTCGGATTGGTGTCAACGCTGGCTCATTAGAAAAACAATTCCTTGAAAAGTATGGTTATCCGACTGCCCAAGGAATGGTTGAAAGTGCCATGCACCACGTCAAGATTCTCGAGGACCTCGGATTCTACAACACGATCATCTCGCTCAAAGCGTCTGACGTGAATCTCGCACTCGAAGCGTACACGCTCGCTGCGAAGACATTCGACTATCCACTCCATGTCGGAATCACAGAGTCTGGCCCGCTCTTCTCTGGCTCACTCAAATCAGCGGCCGGACTCGGCGCTATCCTCTCACTCGGTATCGGCTCAACTGTTCGGGTCTCGCTTTCAGATGATCCAGTAGAAGAGGTAAAAGTTGCAAAAGAAGTACTCAAGTCGTTCGGGCTTGCAGCGAATGCCGCGACTCTAATTTCTTGCCCAACGTGTGGGCGAATTGAAATCGATTTGATTTCGATTGCAAAAGAAGTAGAAGATTACATTCAAAATATTAACGTCAATATTAAAGTGGCCGTTCTCGGATGTGCGGTAAACGGTCCGGGTGAGGCTCGTGAAGCCGATATCGGAATCGCTGGCGCACGTAACGAAGGTCTCCTCTTCCGTCACGGAAAGATTATCCGTAAAGTGCCTGAAGCGACGATGGTCGAAGAATTGAAAAAAGAAATCGATGCCATCGCCGCTGAAAAAATGGCTGAACGTGAGCGCGAAGAACAGGAACTCGCAAATCAATCAAATTAACAAATCTCATTCCCGTACGGTTGCAACCGTACGGGTTTTTGATAGAATAGAGGGCATGTGAGGAGGAGTGATGAGATGCGAATCGGCATTGATTTGGACGGAACCGTTACAGATCCTAAAAGTTGTTTCCTATATATGAATGAATCACTCGGTTATTCGATTGATTATCATCGTGCGACCGAGTACGAGTTGCATACGTATACAACAATGGAGCAACATGAATTTTGGAAGTTTATGATTGAAGAGGGGCATGAAGAAGCGATTTACCGCCGTTCCCTTCCGCACTCCGATGTGCTTAATGTGTTATGGGAGCTAAAGCGACAACATCATCTGCATTACGTCACTGCCAGAAGTGAGGCCGTGCGACCGGTTACGGAAGAATGGATCAAACAGCATCGCCTTCCGCTCGATTCGTTGGTCATGACCGGTTCCCATGATAAAATCAATGTCGTCAAAGACTTGTCACTCGAACTGTTTATGGAAGATCGATATGAAAATGCAATCTCGATTCATGAAGAAACATCAATCCCGGTACTCCTATTCGATGCCCCTTATAATCGTAAGACGTTACCAGAGGGCGTGACCCGCATTTCGACATGGCGCGAGGCGCACCATCATGTCGCACAAATAGAGAAACAAATCGTTCTACAGCAACGTTAAAAGGCAATCCCGACGCAATCGGGATTGCCTTTTTAAATTCGTCCGAGCTCTTCGATTACATCGCTTGCTAGTACACTTGCGGGGTGTATCGTTCGACTAATCGATTTGGCGGCGAGCGCATGCCACAATACAGCTTGCTCACTAGGAGATTGAAGCTCACCTTTTCTTGACCAGAGCGCAAGTAAGATTCCCGTCAATATGTCTCCACTCCCACCTTTCGCTAAAGCAGACGCTTCTACGGTATTGACGGCACCTTTCCCATCAGGTGTGACGATGAGGGTATACGTGCCTTTTAAAATCAAATGAACTCGATGTTGTTTCGCGAACTCGCTGGCCACAGCGAAACGGTCCCCTTCGATTTCTTCAACCGATTGATTGGTCAGTCTGGAAAATTCGCCAGGATGAGGCGTTAAGATGAGCGGACCTCGTGTTTCTAAACGTCTCGTCGAGAGCGCACCCGCATCGACAATAATGGGACAAGACTGGTGCTTCACTTGTTGCCAGATGGTATCCATCCACTCACCTTCCACCATACCGGGACCAATTGCAATCGCATCATATGATTGCTCTAGAACATCCGAATGTTGATTGTACATCGCTTCAGGCAATGTTGAAATGAACGGGCTTGCTTCTCGTGGGATGGAGAGATTTAATAAACCAATCCCCGAACGAATCGCAGCACGACCTCCTAAAAATGGTGCGCCTAACAAATGACGACTTCCACCGATAAGTATACCGTGCCCATAGTCTGTTTTATGACTAAATCGGTCCCGTTCCAATAATGACCGATTGAAATCGGATTCGGTCAACACCCTCCAATCCGATGTATGCGGTAATCCAATATCAATTCGTTCAATCTGTCCGTAATATGTCGACGTACGATTTAAAAACGCAGTACGTTTGTATCCGTGCAAACAATATGTGCGTGTTGCCTGAATCGCCAGACCATCAAACTCACGTGCATGGTCACTCGGTATTCCTGAAGGAAGGTCAATCGATAAGACGGTTGCCATTTGTTGGTTCACCCATTCAATCACGTCTCTTGCTTTTCCAGTCACGGGACCAGACAGTCCGACTCCGAAAAGAGCATCAATGACAATATCCGTTGCTATAGGTTGGTCAATCACACGAACGAGCGAAGACGCATATGCCGCGTGTGTCGAAGCTGCCTCTGATTTACTATCACCAAGTGGTAACCATACACTCACCTCATGTCCTTTTACGGCGAGCTCTCTTGCGACGACCCAACCATCCCCTCCATTGTTTCCGGTACCACACACCACCAATATGGTTGAATGCGATTCGATTGGAAGTTTAGGCACGATTGCCGAGGCCGCCCGTTCCATCAATACCGACTCAGGCATCCCGTTTTGAGTAGCGGTTTGATCAATCTGTTTGATTTCTGCAGCTGTATAAATCATTTGAAGCCCCCCTTTCGATACAAAAAAGGAATTGAATCAATTCAATCCCTTTTGCTTACATTCTTTACAATACCCATATATCTCAAACTTATGGTCGACCACTTCAAATTCAGGATCGAGCGTTTCTACGAATCTCATTGGACACAAATCGAGTAGCTTCGTCTTCCCACAATTTCGACAAATCAAATGATGATGGTGGTAGTTCGCACTACACGTGACACGGAACGACTTTTCCCCGTCTAGCTCTGTCGCTTCGAGTAAACCTTCTTCAACAAACGATTTGAGATTCCGATAGACTGTATCAAAACTCATCGTCGGATGCTTATCCCGCATATATTCAAGCACTTCCTTCGCACTGATATAGCGGTCTTCTTCAGAGAGATAGGCATACATTTCCAGACGTTTCGGTGTGACTTTTAAAGAGGACGAACGAAGTCGGTCCAGTCTTTCTATCTCATTCATGATATACCTCCTTTTTCCTGAAACTTATCACTTTTTCAAGTAACATAACGATGGCAAGAATGCTGACAGCAATCAACACGATTACCCCACCTGGTGCGACATCGAGGTCATAGGCGAGGACAAGTCCACCGATTGTCGCGACCTCTCCAAAGATGACGGACCAAAGAATCGTCTGTTTGAAGCTTGAGGTGAAACGTAACGCAGCTGCGACCGGTAGGGTAATCAAGCTAGAGACGAGGAGCGTACCGACAATTCGCATGCTCACAGCAATGACAAGCGCAACGATGAACATGAACAGCGTGTGGAGCATCGTACTTGGCAGTCCAGAGACTTTTGCTTGCTCTTCATCAAATGACAAAAACAACAGTTGCTTATAAAAGATGATAATGACAACTAAGGTCACAACTGCTACACCAACAATCAATGATATATCAGATTGGCTCACTGCAGAAATCGATCCGAATAAGAGTGATGATAAATCAATAGAGAAGCCTCTAGAGAGCGATATGAAGATTGCACTGAGTCCCATCCCTGCAGACATCATAATTGGAATAGACAGTTCTTGAAAGTGAATATATTTCCCGCGCAACCAATTGAGCCCAAGTGCCGCTAGCACCGAAATTAACGTACCCATATAAAGCGGGTTTAGCCTAGCAAACAAGGCAATATATTGTCCAAGAAATAAGCTAAATGAAATACCGGCAAGGGTTATGTGTGACAGTGCATCGGCAATCAAGCTCATTCGTCTGACCACAACAAATGAACCAATTAAAGGAGCAGTGAAGCCGATGACAAGTGCCGCGATGAACGCATAACGTAAAAAACTATATGTCCAGAGATCTGCAATCATCTTGTACCCTCGTGAATGAGAACTTTGACAGGATATGGTTTGATGGATGATGCCAGTTCACCGAGCTCACTATATTCCCTTAAACCACAATTGCACGCCAATTTTCCATGATCAAGATGGACGACTTTCGTGACGAGGTCCGTCACAACGTTCAAATCGTGTGTGACGAGTACGAATGTACACGTCGTATGTTCTCTGAGCATATGCAATACTTCATAAAAATCCTGTAGATGCTTTTGGTCGACACCAACGGTCGGTTCATCGAGAATCAATAGATCGGGCTGGTTAACCATCGCCCGTGCGATGAAGACCCGTTGTTGCTGCCCACCTGATAATTCTCCAATTTTACGATGGCGAAACTGCCACATATTTACCGTTTCAAGAGCATTTTGAATCGCTGCTTGATCTTCTATTTTGAGACGTTTGAATAAACCAAGGCGACCATATCTTCCCATTGCTACGACCTCTTCCACCGTAACCGGGAATCCCGAGTTAAACGAGGCCGCTTTTTGGGAAACGTAACTGATACGAGACTTGTCTTTAAACTGCGAGATTGGCTTGCCAAAAAGTTCGACAGACCCTTGTTGTGGGTTTAGTAAACCAAGAATGGTTCGAATCAAGGTCGACTTCCCAGAACCGTTTTCTCCAACGATTGCGACAAAGTCCCCTTGTCGAATATCAATCGATACGTGTTGTAAGGCCGGTGTCCCATCATAGAAATAAGACACATCGTTTAATTTGACGACGGATTTTGTCATCTAATCCCTTCTCTCATTTGATAAATCGTAATCATTTCTACTTCCTAGGCGTTTGTATTATACAAAATATTAGACATGTCTTCAAGCAAGACCGGTTTCCCCCTCAGCGAAATGTTAAAATTCACGTAAATCATATGTTCGTTCAAAAGCTTGTCGATTACACTATTAGTATGAAGGGGATGGTTTTATGGAAAAGAAACTTGCAGTCATTGATATCGGGTCCAACTCGATCCGGAACGTCATTTTTGAAGTCAACGAGGAAGGACAATACTTTGAGCGTTTGAACGTGAAAGAGGTCGCTCGTTTATCCAGTCATATTAATGATTCGAATGAAATGACAGATGAAGGAATCGCTGCGCTCATCGATACATTACGTCATTTTAAGGAATTAAACGATTATCACACCGTTACCGATGTAGTCCCTGTGGCGACGGCTGCCATTCGGAACGCTAATAATTCGGATGAAATTTTACAACAAGTAAAGCTATCTACTGACATGACCATCCGTTTGTTAAGTGATTATGAAGAAGCGTATTACGGATACTCAGCCATTGTCAATTCGACCTATGTTGAAGATGGCTACTCGGTCGATATTGGCGGGGGATCAATGGAAGTCACCTATTTTCAGAACCGAGAGCTCGTCTTTTATCACAGCTTCCCGTTCGGTGCCGTCACATTGACAAAACAATTTATGAAAGACGATACAATGACGAAAGACGAACGTAAGGCATTGATTTCATACTTGAAGAAAGCATTTAAAGAAATTGAATGGTTGGAACCTCATGGCGCCCCACTTGTCGGTGTTGGTGGGACAGCTCGAAACTTAGTTCGTGTTGAACAGACCCTATCTCACTTTCCACTTGAAGGAATTCATCAATATACAATCTCTGCTGATCAACTTGAGGAAGTTGTAGACGAGCTCGTCGGAATGTCGAGTAAGCAACTTGGACGCTTGGACGGACTCTCTAAAGACCGCGTCGACATCATCGCACCTGCTGTCACAGCAATCGGAGAACTAGCAAAATATTTGAAAGTTCCTGAATTTACGATGAGTAACAATGGGCTTCGTGAAGGCCTCTTCTATGAAAACTATTTACATGAGCACGACAAAGTCCGTTTCGCCGACGTCAAAGAAGAGAGCTTCCGACAT
The DNA here is from genome assembly GCF_018617835.1 of Exiguobacterium sp. s101. NCBI lineage: Bacteria > Bacillati > Bacillota > Bacilli > Caryophanales > Exiguobacterium > Exiguobacterium sp. s101. The sequence goes on from NZ_JACSKX010000004.1 coordinate 165,550, forward strand.
TTTGAAAAACAATATGATGTGAACCCCACCCGCCATCAACACTTGATTCGCTTGGCCCGTCAATTGTATACCGGATTGATTGAAGAGAAAGTGATTAAACCGAAACCGTTCGAACCAGGGCTTCTTGAAGGGTCCTGTCGCCTCGCTTATGTCGGAGAGTATATCGATCATAACAACAAGAGCGACCACACGTTCCATTTAATCACTACAAACGATTTTAAAGGGCTAAACAACGAGGACCGTCTCGCCCTTGCTCTCGTCACATCATTTAAATCAAAACGAGTATTAGAGCAACATATCGAAGCATTTCCGAAGTGGTTTGATCAAAAGTTGTTAAAGAGTCTTGAATTGCTCGGTTCCATTGTAAAGCTCGTCGATGCCTTCGATTTGACCGAACGCCAAATCGTCACCGAACTACATGTTTCTAGGTCAAAAGACGGACTTATACTCTCTCTTGATACGAATGGGTCTGCTCGTTTTGAGTTGCAACGAAGTACACGACATAAAAAGCATTTAGAACGCGCGATCGACCAATCGATTGAGATCGTTATAAGTGAGGAGGAATAAACATGTCCGACTATACGTATGACCATTTCAACAACCGTGAACTCAGCTGGCTCGATTTCAATGAACGTGTTCTAGAAGAGGCGATGGACGAGCGAAATCCGCTAATGGAGCGTTTAAAATTTTTAGCGATCTTCAGCTCAAATCTTGACGAATTTTATATGGTGCGTGTCGGTGGATTAAAGGATGAGGTACTCGCCGGGTTTAACCGTCCAGAAGATAAGACGGGACTTACTCCGAAACAACAAATTAAGTCGATTTCGATGCGAGCACAGGGACTCGTCGAGACCCAATATGCGACCTATAAAAAAATCACGAAACAGCTATCTAACCAGAATGTCCGCTTTTTACGCACGAAACATTTGAACAAGACACAGCAGGAATTTGTGAAAGAGTATTTTCGCACACATGTTTTTCCGGTCCTCACTCCGATTGCAATTGATGCCTATCGGCCGTTTCCAATGCTTTTATCAAAATCGTTGAATATCGCCGTCGAAATCGCTTCAAACAGCGAAGGAAAGAAACGACTCGCCCTCGTTCAAGTTCCATCTGTTCTTCCTCGTTATTTGGAACTGCCTACCGATGATGAGGAACATACAGATTTGGTTTTACTAGAAGATTTAATCATTCAATTTATCGACTCGCTCTTCAAAGGATTCGTCGTCGAATCAACGATGCCATTCCGAATTACCCGTAATGCTGATATGCCGTTCCATGAGGAAGACAGTCGCGACGTCTTGAAACAAATCGAAAAAGAACTGAAAAAACGACGTTATGGGGTTGGCATCCGACTCGAAGTGCAACAACGTTCATTACGAAAAGAATTGTTGTTCATGCTACAAGATGTCCTCGATTTACACGACCGTGACATTTTCATCGTCGATGGTCCAATCGACCTGACCTTTTTATTCGGTATATACAGCCAAATCGGGATGGAATACGATGATATGATCAATGAGACATTGATTCCCTTTATCCCCGAAGGTCTAGAATCCGGAAAAGATTTATTCCAAAGCATCGCCAAACAGGATTATCTGCTTCATCACCCGTATCACTCATTTGATCCGATCGTCCGATTTATCGCTCAAGCTGCAAAAGACCCGAATGTGTTAGCCATCAAACAGACACTATACCGAGTCTCTGGGGACTCCCCAATCATCAAAGCGTTGACCGATGCTGCAGAAAGCGGGAAGCAAGTGACCGTTCTCGTTGAATTGAAGGCGCGCTTCGATGAAGAGAAAAATATTCAATGGGCGAAGCAACTCGAAAAAGCCGGGGCTCACGTGATTTACGGTTATAAAGAACTCAAAACGCATTCTAAAATCACACTCGTCGTTCGAATCTTAGAAGGAGGAGTATTGCAGCGCTTCGTCCACCTCGGAACAGGTAACTATAATGACTCTACAGCAAAATTGTATACCGATGTTGGGCTCCTCACGACAAATGAGGAACTCGCTGAGGATGCCACAAACTTTTTCAACTGGTTGTCCGGTTATGGCGAAAGACCGTCCTGGCATCAATTTGAGACATCTCCCGATGATATGAAAGATTTTTTCCTCAATAAGATTGAAGAAGAGATTAAATTACATGAGAAGTATGGCAATGGACGAATTGTCGCTAAGATGAATTCGATAACAGATCGAGCTATCATCACTAAACTATATGATGCTTCCTCTGCAGGAGTAAAAATCGATTTGATTATACGTGGAATTTGTTGCTTGCGGCCAGGAATCAAAGGTGTCTCTGAAAACATTCGAGTCATTTCCATTATCGATCGCTATCTCGAACACTCACGAATCTTTTATTTCTATCAAAATGGCAAAGAAGACTTGTACTGTTCTTCAGCTGACTGGATGACCCGTAATATGAAGAAGCGGATTGAGATTCTCTTCCCTATCCTGAATACATCGCACAAGACGTATATCAAAGACATGATGGCTCTTCAACTCGTCGATAACGTTAAGGCAAGAAGACAGCGTTCTGACGGACGATATGTATATGTGAAAGGAGAGGCCAAAGAAGAAGAGATCCAGTCACAAATAATCATTCATCAATATACAGGTGGTCGTTGGAATAACATTCCAAGCGTCTTTGAGCGGGAACCTTCAAATTGGGCCGAACGTGAAGTCCTCCGTCTGCGATCTGAAAACGAGAAAATGACAGATGACTGATGTTAGACTTCTCAAAAGAAGAAAGTCATTGTATAATGAATTCGGTTACGTCGTTATAAAGCGCTTTCAATAAAAGAAACGGAGGAATTATACATGCAAGAAATTTTACTATCATTACTCGCTGGTTTGATTTGCGGTGCTATTTTTACAGCACTCAAACTGCCACTTCCGGCACCACCGGTATTACCAGGAGTTGTCGGCATCTTCGGGGTCTTCCTTGGAATGAAAGTCTATCAATTCGCTATGGCAAACTGGCCATTCTAAAAAAAAATGTCCCTCAAAAAGGGACATCAGCTTGTTGACGAACCAGGTCGCGTCTTGCGACCTGGTTCGTCCTTTTTTGTGGTTCCCGGTTTCTTGAGGCGTTCTGCCCCCATAAAATTGAAGAAATGCTATGTAGACAGT